>JACCXE010000167.1 GCA_013697265.1 Actinomycetota bacterium
AACTCGTACTCGGCGATCCGGATCTTGATCGCGTCGCGGAAGAGTCGCGCGCGAGTCGGGCGGCCGCTGAGGACGCGGCGGCGGCGGCGGCGGCCACGACGACGAGAGCGGCGAGGGAGCTTGTGAAGGGCGGCCTGAGTGTCCGTGAGGCCGGCCAGGTGCTCGGGCTGTCGTTTCAACGGGTCTCGCAACTCACGGCGGGCCGGTCCTGATCCGGCGGCCTGTCGCCTTTTGTGACGGCGAAATTTCTTGAAATTGCCTCTTGTCAGGGTTCCGGGTGGGTCCTAATATCGAACATGTGTTCGGGCGTGTCGATTTCGTGGTTGAGGAGCTGCGTGACATCGCGGCCACGATCGACCCGACGTTGTTGATGGGCGCCGACGCCGCGTCGTTGTTACGCAAGATCGCTGAGGCGGAACGGTTGTGTGGCGCGGTGCGCCTGGTCGTGGCGAAACGAATCGACGAGACGGGCGCGTGGGCTGGTGGCGGGCATCGCAACGCGGCGGAGTGGATGGCGGGCGAGACCGGCGGTTCGGTCCGCGACGCGATCGATGATCTGCAGACGTCGTGGAACCTGGGCGACCAGCCCACGTTGGATGAGGCGCTGCGTAACGGCGACCTGTCGACCGACAAGGCCTCCGCGGTGTCGGACGCGTCGAAGAAGAATCCCGACGCGGAAGACGAACTGGTCAAGAAGGCGAAGAAGGCGCCGTTGTCGTCGGTGCGCGACGAGTGCAACAAAACCAAGGCGCGCGCAGAAGACCCGGAGAAGCGGGCCGAACGGTGCCGCAAAACGCGGCGCGCTTTCTTCGGTCCCGAGCGCGACGGCATGATCTCGCTCACGGCGTTGGGCCCGGTCGCGGCGATGGCGCATCTGAAGGCGGCGTTGGAGAAGCGCACCGACCAGATCTTCCGCCAACGCAACCGGGCCGGCGGCGAGCACGAACAGCGCGACCGCTACATGTTCGACGCGCTCAGCGAATTCCTCCGATCTGACCCTGGTGCTGCTGATGCAGGGGCGAAGAAGCGGGCGGCGCGGACCAATGTGCAGATCCGCGTTGACCTCGCCGCGTTGCGACGTGGCCGGGTTGAGGGCGACGAGATCTGTGACGCGCCGGGGAGCGGTGAGCTCACCGTGACCGAAGTCGAAGCGTTGATGGCCGAGAACGACTGCATCATCGACGCACTGCTCACTCGGGGCGAAGACGTGTTGAAGATCGTGCGCATCGACCGCTACGTGCCGGTCGCTTTGCAAAAGTCGTTGCAGTTCATGCAAGCCAAATGCGTTGCACCGGGCTGCAACCGCACGTTCCGGCTCGAACGCGACCACCTCGACGACTACGCCGAATCGAAACGCACCGCATACGACAACCTGAACCACCTCTGCCCAATCCACCACCGGCTCAAAACCCGTTACGGATGGGTGTTGAGCCGCGGACCGGAAGGCGAATGGTCCTTCGAGCCGCCCGAGGCGGCGGTCGAAACACGTGCTCGAACGGGATAAATCATCGTCAGCCTGGGCGTGATGATCATCCCGCTCGCGGTAGCAGTTGCACGCGTTCGTGAACGCGCCGAGCTGGGCGGGCACGACGTTGCGCTGGACAAGATGACGGCGCGCTATGAACGCTTATGGGACTTGATCGTTGCAGCGATCGGCAGCGCGACCATGCAACCTTCGCGGAACCGGCTGAACGTTGCGGTGTCGCGAGCGAAGGCGTTGTCGGTGCTGGTGGCCAGTCCGCAGTTGCTTGCCGTCGAGTGCAAGACCGTCGAGCAGATGAAGCTGGCCAACGTGTTGGCGCAGCGTGGACACCCGCACGTCGTCCGCGTGTTCGAACTTGGATATGGCTCCCTGCGTCACATCGAGCCGACCCGCAAGCTCGGCTTGGCTGACGGCCTCGCGATGGCGGATCTCGTAGAGCCGGATCTCCTCAAGAGTCTCTGCTCGCGCGGCGGCGACTCGCTCGCGCGCGCCCGGTTTGGCGAGGAGTTCGTCTTCGAGCACCGAGAACTTGGTTCGGGGCATCAGATCACTCCTTCGGCGCGCAGCTCGGTGAGGTAGTCGTCATACAGTCGATCGGCCATCGGGCCCGCCCATCGGTACCAGGTGTTCCATTCGCCGCTCTTGTCGCCGCCGAGCAGCAGGATCGCCTGTCGACGAACGCCAAGGTGTCGCATCGAGGTCAGACGAGCCTGCCCGCCGAACTACGGCATCGGTGGGGCATCGAGTGCAACCAAAGTCCTCTTATCTGTACGTCATGTACTTGACGTACATCCTGCGGTAGTGGACAATCGACGTCATGCCAACGGCCGAGCGGCGCACCCACTTCGACACAATCAGCGAAGCCCGCGCCCACATGAAGGAACTCATCGACGCTGCCATGGAGGGAACGCCAGCGTCGATGCGCCGCGAGACGGCCCGCGCCGCGGTCGTGGACGCCAGCCGGCTCCGTGCGACGCTCGCCACCCTGCCGTCGCTTCGCCCCGAGGCGGTCGCCGAAGCCGGCGGCTGGTCTCTGTTCATCAATGGCACTC
>JACCXE010000189.1 GCA_013697265.1 Actinomycetota bacterium
TGTTGCGGAACGACTGCGGCCTCGACGAGCGCGGCATCGTCAACCTGCGCGCCTACGTCGCCGATCAACGCGAGGCGAGCGGCGGGCTGGTGCCCACCGACAAGCAAATCGTGGTCGAGCGCTTCCGTGACGAACTGGGCGACTGGCGGCTCTGCATCCTGTCGCCGTTCGGGTCTCGCGTGCACGCGCCGTGGGCCATGGCCATTGAGGCCCGGCTGCGCGACCAGTACGAGATCGAGGCGCAGGTGATGTGGACCGACGACGGCATAGCGCTGCGGGTACCCGAGGCCGACGAGCCGCCGCCGCTCGAGTGGATCCACATCGACCCCGACGAAATCGAAGACCTCGTGGTCGCCGAACTCGGCCGCAGCGGCGTGTTCGCGGCGCGCTTCCGTGAGAACGCGGCCCGGGCGCTGCTGCTGCCCCGGCGCCGGCCGGGTAGCCGCACGCCGCTGTGGCAGATGCGTCAACGCAGCGCCAACCTGCTCGCCGTGGCCAGCAACTACGGCTCGTTCCCGATCCTGCTCGAGACCTACCGCGAGTGCCTGCGCGACGCGTTCGACGTCCCTGCGCTGCAAGAGATCTTGCGCGACATCCAGACCCGCAAGATCCGCGTGTCGCCGGTAGACACGCCGCTGCCGTCGCCTTTCGCCAGCGGCTTGGCCAACGCATACGTGGCGTCGTTTCTTTACGACGGCGACGCACCCATGGCCGAGCGCCGGGCCCAGGCGCTCACGCTCGACCGGCGTCTGCTGGCCGAACTGGTCGGCAGCGAAGAACTGCGCGAGCTGCTCGACGCCGACGCGCTCGCCTCGCTCGAAGACGACCTTCAGGGCCTCAGCGACAACCGCAAGGTGTCGAGCCTCGACGCTGCCCACGACCTGTTGCGCCGCATCGGCGATCTCAGCCGGTCCGAAGTGGAACAGCGCAGTAGGGAAGCCGAACTCAACCTGGCCCAACAACTGCTCGACGCCCGCCGCGCCCTGCCCGTCCGCATCGCCGGGCAAGACCGGCTGATCGCGATCGAAGACGCCGGCCGTTACCGCGACGCCCTCGGCGTGTCGCTGCCCGTCGGCGTGCCCGAAGCGTTCCTGGCCTACGCGCCCGACGCGTTGTTGCAGCTAGTGCGGCGCTGGGCCCGCACGCACGGTCCGTTCCAACACGACGAGCCGGCGCAGCGCTTCGGGGTGCCCGTTGAACTTGTCGACTCGGTGCTCGAACAACTCGAACAAACCGACCGCGTGGTGCGCGGCGAATTCCGTCCCGGCGGCCAGGGCCTCGAGTTCTGCGACACCGAAGTGCTGCGCCAACTGCGCAACCGGTCTCTCGCCGCGTTGCGCAAACAAGTCGCCGCGGTGGACGAAGCCACGCTGGCCCGGTTTCTGCCGCAGTGGCAAGGCGTGGGCTCCACCACCGCGGGCCTCGACCGGGCCTACGAGGCCGTCGCCCAACTGCAGGGTGTGGCCATCCCCGCGTCGGTGCTCGAACGCGACGTGCTCAGCAGCCGTGTGGCGAACTACTCGCCGCGCCTGCTCGACGACCTGCTCGCCGCAGGCGAGATCCTGTGGGTTGGCGCCGGTCCGCTCGGCGGCTCCGACGGCAAGGTGATGCTGTTTCGCCGCGATCAGGCCGCGCTGCTGCGCAACTTCCTGCCCACCAACGTCGAGCGACCCGACGACAAAGAACACCAGCGCATCCGCGAAATGTTGCAACGCCGCGGCGCCTGCTTCTTCACCGATTTGCGGGGCGAAAACGACAAGAAGTCCCTCGACGCCCTGTGGGACTTGGTGTGGGCCGGCGAAGTCACCAACGACACCTTCGCTCCGGTGCGTGCCCTGAGCGCCACGAAACGCGCCGGCACCGGGGGACGGGCCGGCGGTCGGCCCCGTCCTGGCCGGCTGGCCGCGCTCGGCCCGCCCACCGCTGCCGGTAGGTGGTCGCTCACCCACAACGACGACGACACCGAGCCCGCCTCGAAGGAACGCATCGCCACGGCGATGGCCAGCGCGCTGCTCGAGCGCTACGGCGTGGTCACCCGCGGTGTGGTGCGGGCCGAAGGCGTGGTCAGCGGCTTCAGCGCGGTCTACGCGGCGATGAAGGCGATGGAGGAAGGCGGCCGCATCCGCCGCGGCTACTTCGTCGAAGGCCTCGGCGGTGCACAGTTCGCCCTACCGGGCGCGGTGGAACGCCTGCGCAGCACTGCGTTGCAAAACGATGACGAGCACGCCGCCTTCGTCGAAGTGCTGGCCGCGACCGACCCCGCCAACCCGTTCGGTAACGCGCTCGCCTGGCCGGTGCGCGGCCCGCAACGCGCCGCCGGTGCCTTCGTGGTGATCGTCGACGGTGAGCCTGTCCTCTACTTGGAAAAGGGCGGACGCACCGTCACCGACCTCACCGTGTCCGACGAAGCCAGCGAGCGGCGCGACAACCGCGACGCGCAATTGAAGCTGGGCGCGCAGGCGCTGGCCAAGCTCGTCGACGACGGCCGTTTCCGCCGGCTCGTGCTGGCCAAATACCCCGACGACATCGAAGCGCACCTCGTCAACGCCGGCTTCACCACCGCCCCCAAAGGAATGACTAGGTACGGCCGTGCCTGAGCCCAGGGAGTCACGCGTGCTCCAGCCGCCCGCTCGGCTCTTTCTTGTGAC
>JACCXE010000195.1 GCA_013697265.1 Actinomycetota bacterium
TAAATTCGCGGCCTGGGCGAAGAGTTCTCCTCGCGCCGGCTCGCCGTCGGCTGCCTCGGATTCAGCCACGTCCGTACCCCAACGCGTGGCCCCACAAATCGCTCAGCACGTCGATGGTCTGATCAACGGTGATGCTGTCGCGCCGGTCGTCGACGACGAAGGTCAGGTAACAGGTGCGATCAACCATCGCCGACAGCGCTCGCGCAGCAACGTTGGCATCAACATCGACGCGGATCGTGCCCGCCGCTTGCCCAGCAGATATGGCGTCGCGTACCGCAGCGTCGAGCACGCGGCTCACATCGTGGCGAAACCGTGCGACGGCGGGTTCAACATGGGTGGCTTCCTCCCAGACACGGAAGAAGTCAGCCGACGCGGCGTAGTTCCGGACGAATCCCGCCACTACAGGCCGCGGTCCACGCGCATCGGCGGCGGTGTCGTCGCTCGTGGTCAAGTCGAGCTGCGGGAACACCGAGTCGGCCGAAGCGATCACCGCCTCGGCGACCAACGTCTCCATGGCCTCCGCCTTGTCGCGGAAATACAGGTAGTACGTGCCGAGACTTACCCCTGCGCGCTCGTGAATGTCGCGTACCGACGTAGCGAGGTATCCCTGTTCTGTGAACGCCTCCAGCGCAGCACGCAGCAACGACGATCGGGTCCGCTTGGCCTTCCCACCGAGCGGAAACGTTTCCGCCCCATCACGGCGCTGTCCTGCGCTTGTCGACTTCGCCGCCGCAAGGATCCGGCGAACGCCAGCCTCAAGGCCCCCGCTCGCTGCCGAGGTCTTACGACTCATACGATCGAGCCGTGCATAACCGCCGCGGGCTGACAGCGCTTGGGGCCGGCCTCGTTGTCGTCGTCGTGCTCGTAGCGACGGGCGTCTGGGTACTGGCTCGCTCCGACGAGCCCACCGGCCCGCTCTCGACGGCACGCCAAATGCTGGGCGCGGCGGGATCTCGTGACGCGCTTCGCGACGCGAGCGACGTCGCGGTTGCGGCCACGCTCATCGAGCAGGAACTCGACGGGTGTCGTCGCAAGACTCCCGGTCCGAGGTGCACAGGGCACGCCGCAGCGTTGGGATATGCGCAGGTCACCGCGGCGCGGATGATCCGTTGCGACGTTGCCGGTCGAGTTGCTTCGCGCCGCGCGCTCACCCGTTACCTCGACCGTGTCGCTCGTATCGCCGCCGACGCGCCGCCAACCAAACGCGTCGATCGCCCTCCCGCGCTGCCCGATTGCGCTTCGGGGTAGGCGGGACGCGCAACGCCTCACTCGAAGTCCAAGTCACGCGGCAGCGGCTTCCACCCGGGTTGGTCGGCCTGATAACCCACGAGCTCGGCAAACAGCGCGTCCGTGTCGAGGTCGGCGGCCTTGGTCTGGAGCACTAGGTAGAGGTCGCGCGCGAACCACAATACGACCGTCTTGTCGTCATTTTCGGCGCGGTAGGCCTCAACGTCGCCGACGCGAATCTGCTGCCGCCCACCCACGATGAGCTGGCGCGCAAACCGGTCGCGAACCTCGTCGTCGGTCAGTTCAACCCGTCGGTCGACTGCGGAGATCTGCAGCGTCCCGACCAGACGCTGGCCGCGCCGCACCTCCCATATACGCGTGTCATCGACCAGCGAGCCTTTGCCGCCACGATTCACGACCTTGCGCGTCGACGCCGCACGATTCTCAAATACGCCCAGACTGTCGGCGAGAAGGCGCGCCGGCACGAGTGCTACCGGGACGCGTCTCGGCGCCGAACTTGCGCCGTCAACGCCGCGACCGCACGCGCCTAACGCGAGCGCTGCGGCCAAAGCGACGGCACGGACACCGCGCCACCTGTGAGTCACGATTTCGCGGGCTTCGTGCCCAACATGGTGCTCACGTAGTCGAACCGGGCCACCAGCGGCTCGCCGCCCGGACCGGTTGTGCGTTGAATGGTGTGGACGTCTTCACGGATAACGAGCCCCCCGTGCTGCGGAGCGAAGAACAGCGTCGTCGGCGCAGCCTCGTTGGTCCCGCTTAGTTCCCCCGTACGGAGGTTGACGACAATCTCGGTGAAGCGAATCACGAACGTGTCCGTGAGCTCACCGCACACATCGATCACCGCTCTGTCTGTGATGACGCCCTGAATCACTCCGGCGTAGCCGTTGGTTGTGTCGACCCCGGATGACACGTAATCGTCGCCCTCGGCCCCGAATCGGAAAAACTCGAGCGGCGGGTCGGGGCGGAAGGTCGTGACCACTCCGTTCGTAGTGGTCACGCGTTCGAGCAGTAGCAGCGCCTCGGCCGCGAGCTCGAAGCGTTCCACCGTGCTGAATCCTTCGCCGAGCGACTTTGTGACGGTGTACTGGCGAGCGGGAGGAGTAACGCCGGAGGAGCCCAGCGCGCCCGGTCGTGTGCGCAGCTCGGCCTTGCTGATGGTCCACGCGCTGAAGGGCGGGTACGGAAGCGTGATCGGCAGACCTGCACCGGTGATCTCGACCGACCCGGTGTTACGGCGTGGGTAGACGCCGGGGCTGGGAGGATCGATGATGGACGGCGACGCGGGCGTTGGCACCGTTGCGTCGGCGTCGGCCTCCGGACACAACGCAGGAATGGCAAGATCGACTTCACGGTCTGAGCGGCGCGGCGGCGCGGCGAACTCGTCGTCGGGGAAGTTTTCGCCGTCGAATGGAATAATCCGCCGAATTACCTCCGCAGTTAATGGGGCGGCGGCGTCTTCGTCGACGAACGCGAGATCAAGCGCCAGCCGTCGGATCCCGAACTGCAGCGAATCGCGCTCGCCGCCGCCACACGCACCCGCGGTAAGGCCGATTACCACCAACAACCCGAGGATGCGGTGACAAGTAACACTCCAGGCCGTGCGAGCTGGCGTTAAGGGTGGGGTCACGTGCGGGCTCCAATCGGGTTGCGACGACTTGAGAAGGCACGAAGTCGACGACGACTCGCGGGGAACGGGACAATGATTGCGACGGCGCGAGCCAACGGGCGTAGGGCTCGCATCGCGGGTTGGGCGACGCGCCGCACGACCCGAACTGCTCGACCCAGCCGCCCGCGGAACACGCGCACCGCTCCCGGGATTTCGGTGGTGTAAGGCTGGTCGAGCGAGGCACGGCTGACCCAGCCGAGCAGGCGCGCCTCGACCGTCTGGCCGGCGCCAAGTCGGCGTCGCAGCGACGAGCCCATCGTCTCCGCGGCGGCGACGTCATCGGCCGTCGCGGTGTCGAGCAGGTCGCCGTATAGCGACCGCACAACCAGCCACGCGAACTCTCGGTGTTCTGCGTCGTCGCGGACTTTGTCGAGGTACTCGATCGGCGTGTCGTACAAGTCCCCGACGCCAAGGTCGATCGCTGCGTCGCGAAACTCGGCGTACTCAACGGCGATCTGCACCCGTGGACCCCGGTTCGCAGCCCACCGGCGACGCCGCGTGCGCCGGTGCGCCTTGATCGCGAACGGCCACGCGATCCACCATGCCCCCACGACAACCGCAACCGGGGCGGCACGCAACAGCGCGTCGCGTACCTGCTCGTAGAAGAGAGTGAGGTCTTCGAGTTCGAACGGCAAGTACACGTCAACGGCGACGTCGTCGCTGACCTCGATAGTCGGGTTGAACCTCGCGTTTGGATCCGAGTCGAGACTCGCCGCAGCCTTTTTTGGCGATCCGATGAGGGGAACCCAACCGAAGCCCTCGAACCACACCTCGAGCCACTGCGCCGAGTTCTTCGGGCGAACCGTGAAGACGTCGCCTTCGAGGTTAAGCCCGTCGAAGCCGAACCCGATACGCGAAGGCACGCCGACCCACCGCGCCAACATCGCCTCAGCGGCGACGATCTCGAATGGCGTGCCGGTGCCCTGACCGGTGATCAGCTGGACAACCTTGCCGGGCGCAATCGGCACCGGCGTGCCGGCGCCCTTCGCGGTCACCTTGTTGAGCAACTCCTGGCGCAGCGCATCGAGTTGCTTCCAGCGGTTGGGCGGCGCGGCGGCGATGAGTCGCGCGATTTCTGCCGGTGGACGCGGAATCGCAAGCTGGTCGGCGAACTCCTCGCCCGGCAGGGCGGTGACGGCCTCGAGTTCCGCAGCCGTCGGATATGCCGGCAGACGAAGGCGGTACGCAGTGCTCGCCGCCACCCGGCCGGTGGGAACGCGCAGCGTGAGGCTGCGGGGGTCGAGACGCAATTCGTGATCAGCAGTGACGTTGGTGGTACCCGCCAAAATCGGCGCGACCGCGCTGTCTCCCAGGTCGCGTACCGTCACGTTGACTTCGAGCTGCGGGTCAGCGGCGCGCAAAGGGCTGATCGCGCCGTCGTCACCGATCTTCGCCAAGCGCTCGCGGCTGAAACCCGGAATTAGCCAGGCGCCATCTGCGTATACGTCGAGCGCGCCGACGCGCCACGGTCCGGTAAGTCCCGACTCGGTGCGCACCTCAAAGAGCACGCGGTCCTGCGCGGCTGACAGCGGCTGGGCGCGAGGTTTCTGAGGCTGATCGTCTGGGTCAAATCGGGGTTCGGGAAAAAGGGCGGACGACGAGTTGAGCGCAACCAAAAGGCCGAGAATGGGGACAGCTGCGATCGCACCGCGCACGAGTCGCTTGACCTCGAACCCACGGTCGAGGTCTCGTGTTTGTGCGGTCCCGCCGAACACGACGCCGAGCGCGGCCAGCACGGGCAGGAAAGCTCCGACTCCGGCAATGAATTGCTCAGAGTCGGGTTGGGTGATCGACGCCAACGCCACGAGGGGCAACGGCACGAGTACGCCGAGTCGAGGACGTTGGTAGTCGATGGCCACAACGGTGGCGCCAAAGGAAACCGTGCCGAGGACCAACAGAATCAGCACTCGCCACCCGGGGTCGAACGGCACCGGCGGACGGATGGCGCGCCCTGCGTCGATCGCGTCTCCTACGAGCGTCGGCAAGGCACCCGGCCCGCCCTGCGCGCCTACGAGCGACAGCGCCGCTATTGCGAGCACGACCGCAGGGAAGGCGGCCTGGCGAAGCGCTGGCCGATCCGACCGGGCGCAGTACAACGCCCAGCCCGCTCCGACGCCCGCCGCCGCAACCCCAAAAGCCCGAGCCGACCAGGATCCGAATATCCCGCCGACGACCATCGCCGCGGCCGAGGTCGAAAGCGCGACTGCGAGCGCAGGCCGGATCTGCGCGGCAAGGGGCTCGCGCTGATCAACCTCCTCGGTGGCGTTTTCCGAGCCGGCGTCTTTCTGGTCGGGTGAGACGGCAAGGCGCGTGGCGTCGTCGCCAGTCAGCGCGGCTGAGCTGACCGCGTCAACCCGGTCGTCGGCTCGGTTGTCGTCGAGCAGAGTCACGTCGTCACCCGCCCCGCCTGGCCCCGACGCCGTGCGCGAACGCCCGTGACAAAGTTGTATTCGGCCC
>JACCXE010000210.1 GCA_013697265.1 Actinomycetota bacterium
ACGATCTTGTCGGGCACCGTCGACGGCTCGCGCATCGTCGACGAAGAACAGTTCGGCCCCGCGCTCCCCGTCATCCCTTACCGCCACATCGACGATGCGATCGCCCGCGCCAATGCCACCCACTTCGGCCTGTCGGGTTCGGTGTGGTCCAATGACACCGAGCGCGCGTCGGCAGTAGCGGACCAACTCGAGTGCGGCACCGCCTGGGTCAACGCCCACCTGTCGCTCGCCCCCCATCAGCCCTTCGGCGGCTTCAAGTGGTCGGGCCTCGGCGTCGAGAACGGGCCGTGGGGTCTGGACGCGTTCACCGACATCCAGGTTCGCTACAACCAGAAGTAGTCCGGGCCGGTGACTTGGAACGAGAGCGACATCCCGTCTTTGAACGGGAAGGTCGCCCTCATCACCGGCGCGAACTCAGGCCTCGGCCTGGCCGCGGCCACCACACTGGCCAAACACGGCGCCCGCGTGGTGATGGCGTGTCGCAACGCAGCCAAGGCCGAGGCCGCGGCCGACCGTGTCCGCGCCTCCGCTACCGGCCCCGTCGAAGTCGTATCGCTCGACCTGGCCAGCCTGGCCTCGGTCGACGCTTGCGCCACATCGTTCATGCAAAACGAGCCCAAGCTCGATCTGCTGTTGAACAACGCGGGGCTGATGGCGATCGACGAGGCCCGCACCGAAGACGACTTCGAGATGCAACTCGGCGTGAACCACCTTGGGCACTTCGCCCTGACGGCCAAGCTCGCCCCGCTCGTGTTCGCCACGCCCGGCTCGCGGATCGTGAACATGGCCAGCTTCGGTCACCGTCCGGGCCGCCTGCACATCGACGACCTGTTTTTCGACAAGCGCGGGTACGACCGATGGCGCCCGTACTTCCAGAGCAAGTTGGCGAACATCTTGTTCACGCTGGAATTGCACCGGCGTCTGCAAGCGTCGGGCGTGGCCACCAAGTCGTTAGCCGCGCATCCGGGTGGGTCCAAGACCGACCTGGGCTTTGAGGGCAAGGGCATCACCAACGCGGGTATGCGGCCCGCGCAGTTGTTCCTCCAATCGGCCCACGCGGGTGCCATGCCGTTCGTGCGCGCCGCGGTTGATCCGGCGGCCAACAGCGGCGAGTTCTATGGCCCCGCGTTGATGATGTGGGGGCCCGCTCGCAAAGAGACGCCAAGCAAGCACGCCCGCAACGCCGAGGACGCGCGGGCGCTGTGGGAGAAGTCCGCGGAGCTCACGGGCGTCGAGTTCGCGGTCTTCGCTTAGACCTACGAACGGACCGACACGAGATCGACCACGAACACCAGCGTCTCGTTAGGGCCGATCACTCCGCCGGCTCCTTGGCTCCCGTAAGCGAGATCGGGCGGGATCGTAAGGCGGCGCTGCCCGCCGACTTTCATCCCGTCGACGCCGCGATCCCAACCGGGGATGACCTGGCCCGCCCCAAGCCGGAACTCGAATGTCTCGTTGCGGTCCCACGAGGCGTCGAACTGGCGTCCGTGCTTGTAGGACACCCCGACGTAGTGCACCTCGACGAGGGAACCGGGTGTGGCCGGGTCGCCATCGCCGACCGTGATGTCTTCAATGGACAGTTCGGTCGGCGCAGGCGTATCGGGAATCGGAACATCGGGCTTCATGCGCCTCACGCTACGCGCCGGGTCTGCTAGTCAAGAGCCATGACCGACGGAACCATCGAACTGCCCGACGGACGAACCCTCGGGTACTCCGACTATGGCCCGGCCGACGGCGTCGCGGTGGTCTGGTGTCACGGCGGCCCGGGCAGTCGGCTCGAGCCCAAGACGATCAGTCACGCTGCGGCGGCCATGGGCCAGCGGGTGATCGGCTTCGACCGTCCCGGTTACGGGCTGTCGTCGCCCCGGCCCGGCCGTTCGATCGAGTCGGTCGTGCCTGACCAGTTGGCCCTGGCCGACCACCTCGGACTCGACACGTTCTATGTAGTCGGGGTGTCTACCGGAGGCGCATACGCGCTGGCGACCGCGGCGATCGCACCCGACCGAGTGGCCGGCGTGGTCGCGTGCTGCGCCCTCACCGACATGCGCGACGAAACGGCGCGCGCGGCGATGACCGGCGACGGGTCGATTGCCGACATCTGGAACTCGACAACACGAGACGACGCGATTGACTTCGCAGAAACGCAGTTCGGCCCTGACGGCGCCAAGTTGCTGGCGGGCGCCGCCGACGGGACCAGCGGGGTTCGCCTGGCCGACGCCGACATGGCGATGTTCACCGATGCCGCGTTCCTCACCGACATGATGGCCGGGCTCGCGCCCATGTTCGCTTGGGGCGTGCAGGGCTATGTCGATGACCGCTTGGCGGACGGGCCCGGGTGGAGCGGCTTCGACGTGAAGCTGATCGTTGCGCCGGTTGTCGTTCTGCACGGCAAAGCCGACACACTTTGCCCGGTCGTAAACGCGCATCACACCGCAGCGGTCGTGCCGAATGCCACGCTGCGGCTCACGGAAAACGACGGGCACTTCAGCATCGTCGGTCAGGTACCAGTGGTGCTCGGCGATCTGATGAAGGCTCAGGGTTGAGCACATACGAGAACATTCGCGTCGAGCGCGACATCGAGCTCGACGGGCTCGTCACGATCACGCTGTCGCGCCCAGCCAAGCTCAACGCGCTCAACATCGCCTTGCACGAAGAATTGCAGGAGGCACTCGCCGCATTGGAGACAGATGTCGACGCCCGCGTAGTGGTGCTGACGGGCGACGGCCGGGCGTTCTCGGCCGGCGCGCAACTCGGAGAAACAAAGCCCGAGCCGCCCCGCAACGACATCGACCGCCTAGCCCGCGCTCACTTCGGCGGCCGCACCTGCGAACTCATCGACCGGTTACCCCAGGTGGTGGTCGGCGTGGCCAACGGGCTGGCGGTCGGCGGCGGCGTGGTGCTGCTCACGGCGTGCGACCTTCGCATCGCGGCCGAGTCTGCTTGGTTCTCGATTCCAGAAGTGGAACTGAATCTGCCTTTGACGTGGCAGGCGCTGCCCCGGCTAATGCGCGAATTGGGACCGGCGCGTACGCGCGAACTCGTTATGGTCTGCGACCGGTTTAGCGCGCAGGACGCCGAACGCTGGGGCTTCCTCAATCATGTGTATCCCGACAGCGCACTGAAGTCCGAAAGCCACCGTTTAGTTGCGCGGCTCCTGAGCATGGACGTGCTGTCGTTGTCGCTCACAAAGGCTGCGTGCAAAGCGCTGGAGAACACGATGATCTCCAAAGACGTCAACTACAGCGACGCCGCACTCATGCTGCTCGCCTATCGAAATCTGCCAAGACCCCAGCCAGACGCGTAACGGTCAGATGCGCGAAAGCGCCGCGTCGCGGGCGCTAATGGCGCCGTCTTGCTTAGCGTTTTCTCGACGCGCCCAAACCTCGAGACGATCCCACTCGTTGACCGGGAACGTGTATATCTGCGCGTCCTGCTTTGCCGGAGCTACGTCAAGCAGGTCATGGCGTAGATGAGGATTCATTCTCGCTGCCATGGATATGGGATACCCGCCCTGCGGCCGGATACACCACGCGTTTTCTGAACTTCGTGTTTAAACGTCAGGTGGAAGTCGCGCCCGAGGCGTCGCGCTTGTCCGACGTCCCGCTTCACGACCGGTGCCACCAGTGGGCTCAGCATGTTGAGCGAATGGATGGACGTCGTGAAAGCCGAACGCGACGCCCTCAGCTCGGTGCTCAAGCGTTACGAAGCCGTGGGCTTCGGCGACCTCAGCGACCGGTAACGCCCGCTCGCCGCGCCGGCGACACGCCGCAGACCAACCAGGGTGCCGCGCAACTTTTCGGCCAACTCCACTGTTACACCAGATATCTACAGTGGTAGTGGAGGTGACCTGCAACAGGTCGAGGACTCGGCTCGTGGCCGTAAAGGAGAGCCCATACGTATGTGCGGCGCGTCCGACGCGCCACGCGATCCGACGATGGGAGTTCCCGATGGAAAAGACGATGTCCGATATCCACCAGACGCAAAGCGCTCGCGGGTGCGCCGATGGACAGCGCTGGTCGATGCTCGACCTGCGGGCCGAGATCGATCGTTTCGAAACGATGCCATCTACACGCCGCGCCAGCAGCGGCTGAATCGCCCTTACGGCTACCGCGTCAACAATCAGACGCGCTCCAAATACGCGCCACTGCGCGGCTCTCTCGAGCAGCACTCCGACAACGCGGTTCGCATGACGTTCCGCGAGATCGAGGACGTGCTCGGCTTCCAGCTGCCGGACTCAGCCCGCCGCTACGCGTTCTGGTGGGCCAACGACCGCACGGGCAACCACGTGCAGGCCGCAGCGTGGATGGCCGCAGGGCGACACGTCGCGCGCGTCGACCTCGTCCGCCACACGGTGATGTTCGTGCGCGCTAGCCGCAACTACGCGCAGGCCACGACGATCCACCGTTTCGGTTAGGCGAACACCATCCGGGTGATCCAGTCGGCCACGAGCGCCGGCTTGTCAACGCCTTCGATCTCGACGGTCAACGTGTTGGTCATGTTGATCGCGTTGCCCTTGAGTTCGATGTCCTTGGTTACCGACGTGGCGCGAATCTTTGAGTTCACCTTGACCGGGTTGATGAAACGGATCTTGT
>JACCXE010000248.1 GCA_013697265.1 Actinomycetota bacterium
GCGCTTGACGTCCGTCGAACTCGGCTTTATACGTTTGGTCGAGTTGATCGACGCGGCCGAGAGTCAGACGTTGCCGCTAGGCGCCGCGACGATTGAACACGCTGTAGCCGCCGGGGCCGACAGCGCACGCAACTACGAGCAGTAGAAGGCCAAACAACAGCTGACCCTGCAGGATTTGCACGACGCCAACGACGGCAATAACTACTGCGATGAGCCAGAGGACCATCCGGATTCTCCATTCAAGTTGCGGTGGTACGTCCACCGTGGTGGAGCTAGCGATACCCGAAACTGGTTCGCGTCAATCGCTTAGGAGCGACGTCCCGAGTGAACCAATTGGTCCTGAGTTTCTGGCCTCTCGCTGAAGCGAGGGCCGGGCCGACGGTTCTGAAGCGGGCCACCGCGCTATACATACCGCGTTGCCCGGGGGGGCGACAGCTTGTCTAGTGGGGGGTCGCAATGCCGCAAACACCGGGCGCGCTTGGCCGTCGTTATCTGCCGTTTCTGGCGCTCGCTGCGGTGCAGGTGCTGCTGGTGGCGATCGCGCCGTCCAAAGTGCCGACTAGCAACTCGGCTCAGTCGAGCGGCAATGACACCAATCTGAACGTCGCGGGGGCAGTCCACGAGAACGGCAACCCGATCACCGACACCGCGGCGGGAACCTCCGACACGATCATCGATGCGAACGGCAACGTCGTGCCCCGCCCCGGAGGCTCGACCGCGATCTCGGCGCCGCGCAACCAGTCGACCGACCGCAGCAGATGTGACAAGGCAGGCAAGCAGATCGGCCCGCCCGGCTACAAGTCGATGCCGGACTGTCAACCCGTGTGGAAGGGCGGCGACAACGGCGGCGCCACCATGACCGGCGTCGATGCGACGACGATCAAGTACATCGCGATAAAGGCGCAGGGCAACGCGCAGGTCAACGCCCTCCTCGCCACGCAGGGCCTGGCCGCGAGTAACGAGGAGTCGTGCGAAGCCAAGGACGCCTTCCACAAAGAGATCAACAAATACTGGGAGTTGTATGGCCGCAAGTTCGTGGCGATGGACGGCGTCGGCGCGAACAAGGGCTCAACGCAGCAGAGCCCGTGCAACTACCCGTATTGGCAAAGCCAGTGTTCGCTGACGCCACCCGACCCGCCGTGCCAGCTCGCCGAGGCCAAGGTCGTCGCGTCGCTGCGCCCCGCGTTCGTGCTCTTCGGCGGCACCGACGACTTCAACGCCGAACTGGCCCGCCAACACATCATCGTGCTCGGCCTCGGCAGCGCGCCCGGGTCGTATTACACGGAACGGGCGCCGTACTACTACGGCCTGCTGATGGACGGCTTCCGCCAGGCCAGCTTTGACGCCGAATACTGGTGCAAGAAGCTCAACGCCAAACCGGCGATCCACGCCGGGGCCGACGTCAAGAGCACACGGGGATGGGGCGCCACGCCCGGCGCCACGCCGGTGCGCAAGCTGGCCGTGATCTTCCCCGAGACCAACGGCGACCCGGCGGCGCGGCTCAGCGTGCAGCGGTTCAAGAATTTCGTGACAGGGCAGAGATGCAACTCGCCCGGCGGTGTTCTGTTGATCCCCTACGCGTCCGACATCAATACCGCGCAGCAACAGTCCGTCAACATCGTGCAGCAGCTGATCGACAACAAGATCACCACCGTCGGCTGCTTCTGCGACCCGATCGCACCCGTGTTCCTGACGCAGAACATGTCGAAGCAGAACTATTACCCAGAGCATTGGATGGTCGGGGTGGGGCTGATCGACTACGACGTGCTCGGCCGGCTGTATGACCCTACGGAGTGGAGCCACGCGTTCGGCGTGTCGGACCTCGGCCAGGGCCAAGCGTTCGCGAACACCGACGCGGCGCGCTGGTGGACCGACTCCGGCCGTTCGGGCCTGCCCGACACCACCGAGAACGCCGTGTTGCCCTTCTATTCGCTGATGGCAACGGGGTTCATGGTGGCCGGTTCGCAGCCGACGCCGTTAAGCATCCACGCCGGTCTGCGAGCGATCGAACCGTTTGCTTCGTGGCAACTGACCCACGACCCGCACAACATCAAGGTCGGCTTCCGTCCCCCCAGCGAGTGGACCGCCGCGATGGATACGCGCGAGGTGTACTGGAGCCAGACCCGCGTCTCGGAGATCGACAACAAGCCCGGGTCATACTGCCCGGTCGACGGCGGTCACCGCTTCGATCTCGGCGAGTGGCCCACCGGCGACCCCGCCGTGTTCGACTCGGCCAAGAACGGCTGCTAGCACGTGCTGGCGAACCGCCTCGCGGAACAGCCCGTGGTGAAGTCGGTTCAATCGGTATGGCGACACCCCCGCGTCGGGGGGCCGTTGCGGGCCGTCGTGGGACTGGGGTCGTTGTGGCTCGCGTTGGTGGTGCTCTTACGCAACAACGAACCCGGCATCGGCATCTACCTCTTCGGCGTGATCATCGGGCTGCTCTACAGCCTGCTCGCGATCGGCCTCATCCTGATCTACCGCGCCACGCGCATCATCAACTTCGCCCAGGCCGAAATCGGCGCCGCCACCGGCGTGATGGCGGTCGTGTTGATCAAGATCCACCACGTGCCTTACATCGTCGCGTTCGGCATCGCCATCGGTTCCGGGCTGCTCGCCGGGATGCTCGTCGAAGTCTTGATCATTCGCCGGTTTGCCAAGTCGTCGCGGCTCGTGCTGTCCGTGGCGACCATCGGCGTCGGACTGGTCTTCGCCGGACTACAGCTGTTGATTCCGCACTGGCTCGGCGCGACCAAACTGATCGACCCGGCGCCGCCGGCCACGCCGTTCTCCCAAGTGCATTTCCAGGTCGGAAACTTTCGCTTCGACGCTAACTCGCTGGTCGTCGTGTTCTGGGTTGCGGTAGTCGTTATCGGTCTGACCTTGTTCTTCCGGGCTACCGACATTGGTCTCGCCGTGCGCGGCTCCGCCGAGAACGCCGATCGTGCCGCGCTGCTCGGCATCCCGGTGAAACGGGTGTCGACCGTCGTGTGGATGCTCGCCGCCGCGCTCTCGTCGCTGGCGCTGTTCCTCCGGGTGCCGATCGTCGGTCTGCCGATCGGTGTGTTCGTCGGCCCCGTGATCCTGTTGTACGGACTGGCTGCGGCGGTGATTGCGCGGATGGAGAGCTTCACCACCGCGCTGATCGCCGGCATCGCCCTCGGTGTAATCGAGCAGACGCTGTACTACTTCACCCGCGACCCGTCGGTGTCGGGCGCGTTGATTCTGCCGATCCTGCTCGCCGTCATGCTGCTGCAACGAGACAAGCTGTCTCGGGGCCAGGACACCGGTGTGAGCACGTGGTCGTTGGCCAAAGAGTTTCGGCCGATCCCGCCTGAGCTGCGCAACGTGCCGATCGTCGTCTGGACGCGTCTGGCACTCGGTGCGGCAACCGTCGCGCTGCTCTTGTTCGGCTACAACGGTCTTGCCTTCAAGCAGCAGATCCTCGCGTCGGTCGTGGTGATCTACGCGATCGTCGCGGTGTCGCTGGTCATCCTCATCGGCTGGGCGGGCCAGATCAGCCTCGGCCAGTGGGGCCTCGCCGGCATCGGCGCCGGCGTGGCCGGCAACCTCTCCGCCCTCCACAACGCCGACTTCTTCGTGACGCTGATCGTGGCCGGCGTCGTCGGCGCCGTGGTCGCGGTGGTGATCGGGCTGCCGGCGTTGCGCATCACCGGCCTGTATCTCGCCGTGACCACGCTCGCTTTCGGTATCACCGTCCAGAACTATCTCCTGTCGCCCGTCTACTTCTCGAGCCTGCTGCCCACCCACAGCGACGGCGTGCCCCGCCCATTCCTTTACGGACGGTTCGACCTCACCAACGACCGCACCTTCTATTACCTGTGCCTGGTAGTGCTCGCGCTGTGTCTGGCATCGGCCCGGGCGTTGCGCCGCAGCCGCACCGGCCGGGCCATCATCGCCGTGCGCGACAACACCAAGGCGGCGCAGAGCTACGCGGTCAACTCGTCGTCGATCAAGTTGTGGGCGTTCGCGCTGTCCGGCTTCTGGGCCGCGGTGGCCGGCGCGTTGTTCGCGTACCACCAGGGACAGGTCAGCACCCAAGCGTTCTCGCCTGAGCTGAGCTTGACGCTGCTCATCGTCGTGGTGATCGGCGGTGTCACATCGATTCCCGGCGCCTTGCTCGGCACGCTTTACATCGGCGCGCTCAAGTACGGCGACATCAGCCCTAGCGGCCAGCTACTCGCCACCGGCTTCGGCGCGTTGCTGTTGCTCATGTTCTTCCCTGGCGGCCTCGCGCAACTCTTCTACGGGACACGCGACGGGTTTCTGCGGTGGGTCGCGGCCCGCCGCGGCATCGTCGTGCCCAGTCTGTTGGCCGACTCGCGCACCATCGAACCCGAGGCCGAGGGCGACGTGTTGTCCGACGCCGTTGTCACGGCCGAAGCGCACGTGGACGCGCACCTGCGATGTCCGGTGTGCGACGCGCTCCTGACGATGGCCGAAGCGGCCGACCACGATCACCTCCAGGTCGAGGCCGTGACGGTATGACCGCGGTCACGAAATCTGTTAGCGCGCTGCGCCGACGGCTCGAGCGGGACACGGGCGGTGCACCGACCGTCGGTCTCGTCGTGCTCTCAGCGCTCTACTTCTTCGACGAGTTCGACACTGCCGCCTTCGGCGTCCTGGCGCCCGACATAGAAA
>JACCXE010000254.1 GCA_013697265.1 Actinomycetota bacterium
CGAGGACGCGGGTGGTGACGCGGTCGAGCACGTGTCGGTCGTGGGTCACCAGCAACAGCCCGCCGCGGTGCTGGGCCAGTCGTTCCTCGAGCCACGCGATCGCGCCGACGTCGAGGTGGTTGGTCGGCTCGTCCAACACCAGCAGGTCGCTCTCGGTCACGAGCAGCCGGGCCAACGCGGTGCGTTTGGCTTGCCCGCCCGACAGCCGCTCCACCGCAGCGTCGAGCAACGGCGTCATGCCGAGGCGGTCAAGCACCGACGCGGCTTCCCAGTTGTCGCCGACCGCGTCGCGCACGGTGCCCGGCGGTAAGTGGGGCCGCTGGTCGAGGTAGCCGATGCGAACATCACGCCCGCGTCGCACCGCGCCACTCTCCGGTTCGGCGCGGCCGGTCAACACGTTGAGCAGCGTCGACTTGCCCGTACCGTTTAGCCCCACGATCGCAATGCGGTCGCCGGTCGAGACGGTCACGGAGAGATCGGTGAACAGCGGTCGGCCCGGCCGGCTCATAGAGACCCCCGCGGCGTCAATCAGGATCATGCGTGGCGCGTCGCGTTGCGCTGAGCGTCACGGCCACTATCGCCGCCGCGGCGCCGATGGCCAGCGCCTCGGTGAACCGCCGTGGAGCGAAGGCGAAAAGCGCCATTGCGCCCGTTGCCTGCAAGAAGGTCCGCCGCTGCACCGCGGCAGCGTAGAGCCCGCGGCTGGCTACTGGTCATGCGGGATGCCGTGCGCGGCGGCGTGTTCGTGCGCAGAGGTGTTGCAGGCGACGCCGCTCACCCGCCCGACAGCGTGCCGATCGTGGGCGGATCGCCGCCCGTTGCGCTCAGCCACGCCACGGTTAGGTTTTGTCGGTGCGTAGACACGTCACGTTTGGGGTCATCGCGTCCGCCTGCGGGTTGCTGGCGGTACTTGCACTTGCGTCCTACGTGTTCACGGGGCGTAACGGCTTCGACGACGAGGGCTACATTCTCATTTCCCTGCGGGGCTGGACGTCGGGGCACGCGCTGTACAGCGACGTCTACACGCAATACGGCCCCGCATTCTTCGTCTTAATTGGTGGCCCTCTTCGGCTGCTGGGCAACTCGAGTATTTCGATCGAAGCGGCCCGGCTGGCGACCCTCATACTGGGGTTAGCTACCGCCGGCATCCTTGGTTTCGTCACTGCACGGATATCCGGGTCCCGTTATGCCGGACTCTTCGCCGGGGTGATTGTGGCGTCGTGCTCGGCGGCGGGGCTGGAGTCGGCGCTGCATCCCACCCATGTGGTCCAACTGTTGATCGCCTGCACCGTTGCTGCTGTAGTCGTGCTCGAAGAGCGGCCCGGTGCACGCTCCCCGGCCATCGCTGCAGGTGTCGGCATCGCACTCTGCCTCCTCGTCAAGGTGAATGCCGGCGGCGTCATGCTTGCGGCTGTTGCCGTCGGTGCCGGATTGACGGCGCGCACCCGTCACGCAGCGGCTCGCCTGGTCGCGCCTGTCCTGCTCATCGCGGCCGTCGCGGCCGTTGCGTCTCGCAGCGGTTACTCATCGATGTTTCTCGTTTTGCTGACCGCGGCCGGGCTTGTAGTGCTGGTCGGGGTGCGCGGGACGGGACCAGGTGGCGCGCTTGAGCCAAAGGTCGTCGGCACCGCGACGCTGTTCACCGGAATTGTGGTTGTCGCCATCGCTCTACTCACCGGGAGTTCGTTGTCGGTACTCGTCAGGGGGACGATCATCGACGCAACCCGCCTCGCTAATGCGTTCACGGTTCCAATGGCCGGCGGTCGCTACACCGCAGTGCCGCTGCTCCTCATTGCTATAGCCGCCTGGTTTGTCAACCGGAATGAAACCAGCGCGATAAGCGGTGGCGTCTTGATCGTGATGGGGTTCAGCGTCGCAGCCGCCGCCTACGCGCAACGGTTCAGTATCGGCACTATTTATGGGGTTAACACGCTTGTTCTTGGCGCGGCCACCTCGTGGACGGTCGTTAGTCGAGGCGAGCGACGGTTCGGATCGAGCCGGCTCGTCGTTACCGCGCTCGCGCTCTTATTGCCGCTCGTGGTCTACCCGGTTGCCGGCGGGCAGCGCACGGCCGCCGCGCTGTTGTTTCCCGTAGTGGGTGCGATCGCTGTCGTACGGGGCGGGCGGCTTCTTGCCGATGCCGGTGTCATGCAGTTCGAACGCGTCGTGCCGGTGTTGTTCTCGGCCGCGGCACTGGCCGTTGGCGGAGTGGTGTTTATCCGTTCGGCGAAGACACGCGCCGACTCGGTGGCGATTCCGTTCACAGGGAACCTCGCCCGCACTTCACCCGAAGATGCGAGGGACATCGTCGGCGTGGTTGCCGCGCTCGATCAGTGCCACACCTTCTATTCGTTGCCTGGGCTCGCGTCGTTCTACCTGTTCGCGGACAAGCAGCCGCCGACGTGGCAAAACGCCGGAGCATGGACGAACCTGTTCGACGCCGACCGACAACGCCGCGTTGTCGGCGACCTAGAGCGGGTGCGCGGACTGTGCGTCATACGCAATAGAACCGAAGAAGCGTTCTGGCTTTCCAGCGGCAAAGAGCAGGCCGGCCCTTTGCGTCCGTTCTTAGAGTCAAAAACCGTGCCGGTCGCAACTGTGGGCGACTACGAGATATATCGGTGACCGCACGGGCACTAGCGCGTCATTCGTCCATGAGTATGTAGACGGGACGCTGCTTGGCCTCGTCGTATAACCGGCCGATGTATTCGCCGATGACACCGAGACATACCAACTGCATGCCGCCGAGAGTCAGGATCAGTATGTGGATCGATGCAATCCCGGTGAGGTGATAAAGCCCCGCCATGCGCAGCAACACCACGAGAGGCACGGCCAGGGCCGCGGTCGCCGAGACAAGCAGACCCAGCAATGACGCGATGCGAAGTGGCACGACAGAAAACGACAACACGCCGTCGATCGCGAGTTGAGCAAGCTTCCGATACGGATACTTCGACTTGCCTGCGAAGCGCTCCTCGCGGTCGTAGTACACGACCTCCTGGTTAAACCCGACCCAAGTGACCAGCCCGCGCAAGAAACGCGAGCGCTCGGGCAACGCGTTCAACGCGTCGGCGGCCCGTCGGCTCAGTAGTCGGAAGTCGCCGCTGTTTCCCGGATACGCCCGGAGGTCGCCGATCTTTCCGAGCAGCCAGTAGAAAACCTTGATCAACGCGAGCCGCACCGGCGGCTCGCCCGGACGAGCCCGACGAACCGCGTGCACAACGTCGGCGCCGTCGGTCCAACTTTGGATCAACTCGGGGATCACCTCGGGCGGATCCTGCAGGTCGGCATCGATCGTGACGATCGCATCGCCGCGCGCCAGTTCGAGTCCAGCGGTGAGGGCGGCCTGATGGCCGAAGTTGCGAGACAGCGTCACCACGCGCACGTTGGAGTCGGCCTGTGCGAGTTCCGCGAGTCGTGCGGCGGTTTGGTCCGAAGAACCATCGTTTACAAGCAGTATCTCGTGCTCGAAGGCACCCATTGCGTGCGACACGCGGCGGTGGAACTCGCCGATGCCCTCTTCTTCGTTGAAGACGGGCGCGACGACGCTCACCAGTTTCGAGCGGGAAGGACTTGGCACGGAAGATTCACTCCTTGTCGTCGGCCGAGCGTACCGTGGAGGGTTGACAAAACCACTGACCTCGCACCTGCTCGCGCAAGAAGCTCGCGCCTCGCGCCATTTCTGGTACCGGCTGCGGGCGCGCGCCATCGACCGTTTCATCGCGCCGAACTCGACGGTGCTCGACGTGGGGGCCGGCGCCGGATCGCTCGGTCACATCCTGCGTGAGTCCCGTCCCGACGTCGTCTACAGATTCCGCGAGCCCGAACCCGAGCTGCATGAGCACCTCGTTGCCACCTTTGGAGGCACGTCGCAGGCGCCCGCCGGTACAAAATTCGACGGCGCGACCTGTGCGGTACTCCTCGACGTGATCGAGCATGTCGAGGACGACGCCGAACTGTTGCGCGCGATCGCTCGCGAGTTACCTACCGGCTCGACTATCGCCGTGACGGTGCCAGCGTTCAAGATCCTGTGGTCCGGTTGGGATACGACGGTCGGCCACTTCCGTCGATACAACCGTCGTGAGTTGCGCCGAACGCTCGTGGACGCCGGGCTCACAGTGACCGATACCCGTTACATCTTTCTCGAGCTCTTCCCGGTGGCGGTGGCCCGTCGCGTGTTGCGGCGCGACACCGGCGAGGACTTTCCGCCCATCGGCGCAGTACTGAACCGCACCCTGTGGACGATTGGCGTCATTACGCAGACGCTCGGGCGCCTCAACCCGATCGGCACATCGATCGTTGCCGCGGCCACAGTGAACGCGCCACACGACGACCGCTAGTTCTCCAGCAACTCGAGCACCGCGACGCGGGCGCCGTGCACGCGTCGCCACTCGCCGTAATGGCGGCCCTCCCGCGGCAGCTCGGTCGAGGCGAGATAGCTGGCGGCGCGGTGCCGCAGTTTCTGGTCGGTGTCGTCGGCGAGGATCTGTGTGAAAGCGGCGGTGATCTCGGGCGTGCGACCGTGCTGGCCCCACATCAGTTCGCCGGCAACGCGGCGACGGTTGCGGATGGTCGGGTCGTTGAGCAGTGCGTCAACGAGAATCGCGACCGAGTCGTCCACGAGGCAGCCGTCGGGCTTGCATGGTGCGCACGAAAGCGAGTGCAGCGCCATATTGCGCACGCGTGCGTCTTGGTCGCGCGCTGCGAGCCGGAGAGCTTCTTCCACGATGTCGTTTTGGTCGGCGTGGTCGAGGGCGGCGGCGCAACCGGCTCGCACCATCGGTTTGTCGTCGAGCATCCCGCGCAACAACGCGTCGCGCGACACGGGTAGGGATGTCAGCAGTTCATGGACAGTCGCGCGCCACTCGGCTTTGTTTGGCGTATCAAGCGACCGGACCAACTCGTCACAGGTCATCGCCCGCAGGGTAGGCACGCTCACCCCCGTCGACAATCGATTAAAGCGGTAGAACTTCGGGATGGCAATGCCGAAAATCTCCTATGCCCACGACGGAGATCTGCACATCGCCTACCAGGTGTGGGGCGAGGGCCCGCTCGATCTTGTGCTGGTGTGGGGCACGTTCTCGCACTGTGAATTGTTCTGGGAGGACCCGCCGATGGCGCGGTTCCTTGAGGGCCTCGGGCGCTTCGCGCGTGTGCACTTCGACAAGCGGGGCACCGGACTGTCGGACCGCGTGCCGGAGTTGCCCACGCTGGAAGAGCGCATGGACGATGTGCGCATCGTGATGGACGAGGTCGGTATGACGCGCGCCGCGCTGTTCGGCGAATCCGAAGGCGCGCCGATGTCGTGCCTGTTCGCGGCCTCGTTCCCCGAGAAGGTGTCCCACCTCGTTCTCTACGGGCCTTTAGTGCGCATCACGAACGATGGTGACTTCCATGACGGCTGGGATGCCGACGAGTTCAAGAAGATCATCGGCTCGTTCGAGCAATCCTGGGGCACGGGCCAGCTCATGAATATCGCAGCGCCGAGTCGCATGAACGACGGCTCCAACGTGGAGATCGGTGCGAGGTTCGAGCGTCAGGCTTTGAGTCCGGGCGCGTTCCGCAGCCTTATGGAGGCCAACGCCAAG
>JACCXE010000277.1 GCA_013697265.1 Actinomycetota bacterium
GACAAAGACAAGGGCCTGTCGGCGGGCGAGAAGCGCATGTTGCAAAAGGCCCGTCAGATCCTGGTGTCTGAGCTGACCTTCGCCATCGGCGTGTCCGAGGAAGAGGCCGAGGAGCGCCTCGACTCCGAACTGCCCTAGCCAGGTCGTCGGAGCCGAGCGAAGCGAGGCGACCAGAGAATGCCGTGGTTTTTTCGGTCGGCTCTAGGCCGGCCGAGGCAGCCTTCGGCGGCAAAACGGTGAACCCCCACGGATCTCGTACATGGACCATTGTGTGCGCCGGCGGCGCCGGTCACCGGTTCGGCGCCGATAGGGCCAAGCAATACGTAGAGCTCGGCGGTCGCCGACTCATCGATCACGCCGTCGCTAACGCTCTCACGGCGAGCGACGGCGTTGTCGTTTGTGTGCCCGCAGATGATGTCGACGGGTTGGCAGCCTCGTTCGCCGATCCCAGGGTGCAGGTGATCGCGGGCGGCGTATTGCGCAGCGACTCGGTGCGCTGCGCGCTAGCTGCGGTGCCCGACGATGTCGATGTAATCGTCGTGCACGACGCGGCCCGACCATTGGCCCCGCCGGCCCTGTTCGGCGCCGTTATCGCCGCGGCTGTCAACGGCGCGGACGCCGCGGTGCCAGGCCTCGTGGTGCCCGACACGGTGAAGCGGGTCAAACAAGACGTGGTGATCGAGACGCTGGATCGCACTGAATTGGTGTTGGTGCAAACCCCGCAGGCGTTCCGAGCCGAAGTACTGCGGGCTGCCCACGTCGGCGGCCCCGACGCCACCGACGACGCCGCGCTTGTCGAGCGCGCCGGCGGCACGGTCGTCGTGGTGGCCGGCAGTCCGGCCGCGAACAAGGTCACTACGCCCGAGGACCTCGCGGCCATGCAACGCTGGTTGGTGTGACGGCGATTCCCCGTGTCGGCCTCGGCTACGACGTGCACCCCTTCAGCGACGACCCGACCCGGCCGTTCGTGCTGGGCGGCGTCACTTTCGACGGCGAGCGTGGCCTCACGGGCCACAGCGACGCCGACGCCGCCGCCCACGCCGTGGCCGATGCCCTGCTCGGCGCCGCGGGCCTTGGCGACATCGGCCAGCACTTCCCCGACACCGACCCGCAGTGGAGGGGCGCCGACTCATTGGTGCTGCTGCGCGAGATCGCGATGCGCGTGCGGGCCGAGGGCTTCGAAATTGGCAACGTCGACTGCACGGTGGTAACCGAGGCGCCCAAGCTGGCGCCCATGCGCGAGCAGATGCAGCGCAACCTCACCGATGCGATCGACGCACCCGTCACGGTCAAGGCCACCCGCCCTGAGGCGCTCGGCGCGCTGGGCCGCGGCGAAGGCCTGGCCTGCCTCGCCGTTGCGATCATCGCGCAGTCTTAGAAAAGTGGCTACGTAGTAACGGAAAAGTGGCTACAATGGCTGTCGTGGATGTAGGTATTCGTGAACTTCGCAACAACCTGAGCCGCTACCTCGACGAGGTAAGGGCAGGCACCGAGATCACCGTCACCGATCGCGGTACGGCGATCGCAAAGATCGTGCCGGCCGGAACGCGTACCCTCGACGCGCTCATCGCCGAAGGCATCGTCACACGGCCAACACGGCCAAAAAATAGGCCGGAACGCCTCGTGGCGGCGAAGGGGCCGGTCAGCGAATTCGTCGCCGAACAGCGGCGGTGACTGGCTACTTCGACACCTCGGCGATCGTTCCGCTCCTAGTGATGGAACCTGGCAGCGACGCGGCCCGAAGGCTGTTCGACTCCGTCGACATCGTGACGTCATCACGACTCCTGTACGCGGAAGCCAGGGCGGCGCTGGCTGCGGCCCGGCGCGCGGCGCGCCTCGACCTGGCCGGACTGCGCGACGCGGTTGCTGGTTTGGAGGACCTTTACGCGTCGATGGAGAGGATCGAGCCTTCGGAGCGAATCGTGCGCCGCGCCGGCGACCTGGCTGAGTTGCATCGCCTCCGCGGTTATGACGCTGTGCACCTTGCCTCCGCCGAAGCGATTGCCGAAGACGAACTGGTACTCGTTGCCGGCGATCACGATCTCATCCGCGCGGCGGCGGCTCTCGGTTTCGCGACTGCCGAGTTGATCTGATGCCACGGCCCCGCCCCCGCTCGGGTCCCGGACCGCGCCGCAGCGGTGGCGGCGGCGCCGGGCGACGCGACCCCGAACGCGACGCCGGTTCACGGCCCCGCGTCGTCGAGCGGGGCTTGGGGGGACAGATCGTGGCCGGCCGCAACCCGGTGCGCGAGTTGCTGGCGGCGGGCCGGCGTCCCGTGCGCGAGGTGTTTTTCGCCGACGGGATCGATCCGGCGCCGATTCTCGACGAGATCGCCTCGCTGGCCGCGCGCGCCGGCGTGCCGATCCGCACCGTCCCCCGCTCCAAGATCGACCATCTGGCCGAGACCGAGGCGCCGCAAGGCGTGGTCGCTCGGGCCGCACCGTTACCCGAAGCCGACCTCGCCGACCTCGCCACGGCCCGACCCGACCAACCTCCGCCGTTCCTCGTGGCCCTCGACGGCGTCACCGACCCCCACAACCTCGGCGCCATCATCCGCACGGCGGAATCCGCTGGGGCCACCGGCGTGGTGCTCACTCGGCATCGGGCCGCCCACGTCACGCCAACTGTCACCAAAGCTGCGGCCGGCGCCATCGAGCACCTGGCCATAGCGGTGGTGCCCGGCCTTCCCGCTGCGCTACAGGAACTGCACAGCCGGGGCGTGTGGACCGTGGGCCTATCGAGCGAATCACCACAGACAGTGTTCGACCTGCCCGTGGCCGATGGACCGGTCTGCCTTGTGCTCGGAGCGGAAGGCACCGGTTTATCCAGATTGGTGCGGCAGCGGTGCGAAATCGTGGCGAGGATCCCCAGGGTGGGCCGCACAGAGTCACTCAACGTGGCCGCCGCCGCCGCTGTGAGTTGTTTTGCGATTGCGCATCGCCGTATGACGGCCAGATGACCGGTTTGCCTGCATATGCCGTGTTCTAAAACAAATTCATCCCAACGAACGCCCTCCGCGGCATTGACTTATTTGTAAGAGGTCGGTACAACGACTGGGCGGCGTGCTGGCAGGGGAGCAAGAAGCCGTATCCGTGCGGTCGCGATCCAATGGAGATGACTTGATACAGCTAGAAGCTCCCCTACTCGAGCAGACCGACGACGCGCTCGTCGCCCGCTTCCAGGCCGGCGACATGCAGGCGCTCGACGTGATCCTCACCCGGTACCGGCGCTTCGCCCGGGCCAAGGTGCGTAACTACTTCCTTGTCGGAGCCGACGCCGACGATCTTGAGCAGGAAGGCCTCATCGGGCTTTACAAGGCTGCTCGTGACTACCGGGCCGACC
>JACCXE010000288.1 GCA_013697265.1 Actinomycetota bacterium
GCCTAGTTCCGCTCCGCTTCGTCACCGCAACCACCGACCACTCGGTCAACGTCGACGTCCCCGAAGGCTTATTCGACTGATCAGATAACAATGTTCTGCGCCACGAAACTACCGTGATCGGTCACGATTTCAGCGAAATCGCGGCATTTTGGTGGCGCGGAACGCGAGGATCGGGGGCGTGATCGAAGTGCGGAGGGCGGCGGTCGAGGACGGGCCGGCGATCGGGCGCGTGCACGTTGCGTCGTGGCGGGTGACGTATGCCTCGCTGGGTGACGAGTTCCTGGCGTCGCTCGACGTCGAGGAGCGCACGGCATTGTGGATCCGAGTGCTCACCGAAGGCGAGTCCGTCACATTCGTGGCTGAGAACGGCGGCGCGGTCGTGGCCTTCGTGAACCTGCGGTCCTCGCGTGACGACGGTGCGCGTCCGTCGATCGGTGAGGTGGTGGCGTTCTATGCCGCGCCACACGCATGGGGTACGGGCGCAGGCTGGTCGCTTATGGGCACCGCAGTCGACGAGCTAGGGCGAATGGGCTTCACGCAAGGGATCCTGTGGGTGCTCGACACGAACACTCGGGCACGCCTCTTCTACGAGCGGGCCGGCTGGACAGCGGACGGAGCCGAAAAGGATGCGGTGTGGCGTGGCGCAACCATCCACGAGTTGCGTTACACCCGGCCTATACCGTCGCCCTGATGGAAGCGGCACAGGCATCGCTGTTCGACGAGGTCGCTGCAGACGTGCCGGTTGAAAGCGACGCTTCGCGCGAGGCACAGCTCGATGCACCGCCCACGGTCGAGATCCGCGTGTCGGACCGGCGCCGCAAGACCATCGCCGCGCACTGGGAAGGCGACCGAATCGTTGTCGTCGTGCCTCGCCGGTTGTCCAAGGCCGACCGCAAGATTTACGCCGACGAGCTGAGCAAGAAACTGATCGCGAGCCGTGAGAAGCAGCGGCCGACCGACGAGGCGCTGCACACGCGGGCCGTCCACCTGAGCCGCGTCTATCTGAAGAACCAGGCGAAGCCGAGCTCGGTGCAATGGTCGACCCGCCAGAACAGTCGGTGGGGCAGCTGCACATCGGCCGAAGGCACGATCCGCATAAGTGCCCGATTGCAGGGGGCACCGCAGTATGTGATCGACGCCGTGCTCGTGCACGAACTGGCCCATCTGCTGCATAGCGACCACAGCGCAGCGTTTCACGAGCTGGCCAACCGCTTCCCCCGCCAGCGAGACGCCGACCTGTTCCTCAGAGGAGTGTCGTTCGCGCTGAACTCCTAAGCTCCCTCGATGCTTCGCCGGAAACACCGACGTGTTCAAATGGCTTGAGCGAGTCGGTCAAGCCGATCACTCCCGCCGCGATCCTCGCCGACCCGCACGTGCTTGACGCGGTCACGAGCTACGTGTTGGCCGACGACCCCGCGCCGGGCATCGCTACTGCGGACTTGCCCCGCTGGTACGACGCCTTGAAGACCTACGCCTCGAACGGCGGAAACCTGGTGCTTACCGACGGCGCCCTCGACGCGCTCGTGCCGCTCGGAGTCGTGCCCGCCAAAGCGCTCACAAAGGGCACCGAGTACGGCGGATGGCTCTCCTTCACCGAGCCGGGCAGCGACACGCCTACTTACGAGAACCAACCGTTGACCAAGGGCCTCGACGTTGCCGGCGCAGCCGAGGGCAGCGGCGCCGGGCTGACCCACCGTCGGCAGACCTACGACCCAGGTGGCCTCGGCTACTTCATCGGCACCTCGGCCCAAGGCGACTGTGCGGTTGCAAAGTGCGAAGCGCCGCAGGTGATTGTGAGCGCTGACGCGTGGAAGAAGGCCGGCGGCACTGTCGCAGGCCAAACCGCGGTGAAGGTGGGAATGGCCGAAGACGAGCCAATCGGTGTCGCCTATGGCGAAGTGCCCGTCGGCCGAGGCCGCATCCGTATCGCGGGGGGATTGCTGCCCGCGCCCACGCAGGCGAACAACCACACGTACGGACTCAACGCGCACGGCTTGAGTTGGACCGGGTGGCGGGTTCTCGTCAATCTCCTGTCGTCAGGCCTCGCTGCGCCGGTGGCGCCCGCCGGCGTGCAAACCGTGGCGATCATTCCGAGGACGGGCGCCGACAGCGCGTTGCCACTCGACGTCGCCGCAGTCGTGATCACGCTCGCCGCGCTCGTACGCTTTGGCCGTGCGCGTCGACGTCTTCAGCCTGTTTCCTGATCTAGTCGGCGCGTTCCTCGACGCCAGCCTTATCGGCAAGGCCCGCGCTGAAGGGGTGCTCGACCTGCGGGTGCACGACCTGCGCAGCCACGCCAGCGGGGTGCACCGCGCCGTCGACGACGCTCCTTACGGCGGCGGGGCCGGAATGGTGCTCATGGCCGAGCCGGTCTTTGCCTGCGTCGAGGCCGCGGCACCACCCCGTCCACTGTTGGGCCTTGCTCCCTCCGGCCGGGTGTTCGACCAGGGTCTTGCCGCCGAACTGGCTGCGGGGGACGGATTCTCGTTGCTGTGCGGCCGCTACGAAGGCTTCGACGCCCGCATCACCGACAATCTGGTCGACGGGGAACTTTCGATCGGTGACTACGTTCTGGCCGGCGGGGAGGTAGCTGCCTTTGTCGTGATCGAAGCGGTCGCACGCCTGGTGCCCGGCGTGCTGGGCAACCAGGCCTCGGTCGACGAGGAGAGTTTCGCCGATGACCTGCTCGAATACCCCCAATACACGCGCCCGCCGGTGTTCCGGCACTGGCCCGTGCCTGACGTGCTGCGCTCGGGTGACCATCGGGCCGTGGCCGAGTGGCGCCGAGCCCAGTCGCTGGCCCGCACCCAGGCCCGCCGGCCCGATCTCATCGAGCGGCGGGGCGGACTGACCGACGAGGAAAAGGCGCTCTTGGAGCGTTGGGCACCGGAGGAGTAGCATGGACGGTCCACGTCGTTCCCCTCAGGAGTCTTTTCGCGCCATGAACCCCACCGATATCGTCGACCGCGCCAGCCTGCGCGACGACATCCCTGCGTTTGGGCCCGGTGACACCCTGAAGGTCCACGTACGAGTCGTTGAAGGCACCCGCGAGCGCGTGCAGGTCTTCCAGGGAGCAGTGATCCGTCGCCAAGGCGACGGCGTGCGCGAAACCTTCACCGTGCGCAAGGTCAGCTTTGGTGTCGGCGTCGAGCGAACCTTCCCGGTGCACTCGCCGATCCTGGCCCAAATCGAGGTCGTCGCCCGTGGCGACGTTCGCCGGGCCAAGCTTTATTACCTGCGCGATCGCATCGGTAAGAGCGCCAAGATCAAAGAAAAGCGCAGCGCGTTGCCGAACGCGAAGGGCTCCAAGGCCGCACCCGTCAAGGTGTCCGCCGAACCCGACGCTGTGGCAGAGACTTCGTCCGACTCGTAGGCGTCCTGCAGGCGCCGCCTACTACGGTTACGCCGTCGTGTTGACCGGCCGCCGCGCGTACCTATGACCCCAGAAGACACCCCGTTCGATCGATACACGTTGCCGCCGATTAAAGGCCCCACCGACGTGCCGGCGGAGTCGCCGGAAGATCCTGCCGACAGCGTCGGTCCGCCGCCGTTGCCGCCCGTCACCTCGGCGTTCGAGGAAGAAGTGGCCTTCTTCGAAGAAGCCGAGCTTCAGGTCGCGTCGGTGGACGAAGTCGAGCCTGCGGAGGCCCATGAGCCTGAGCCCGACGAAGACGACGAACCCGAAGTCGTCAACGAAACGGAGGAAGCCGCTTACTTCGCGGTCGGCTACGACGAGCCACCGCCGTTGCGCCGCCCCCGCGCGCTGTCGCCGCTCGCTGATGCCGCGAATGTGGTGGACGCCCTCGAGACACTCGCCGCTGCGTCGCCCGCTTCCGCCCCACCTGTGTCTCTCGCGCCCAATGACGCCGAGGCGGACGCCGTCGTGTTCGCGACCGCAGCCCACACCCTGCACGAAGACGAAGATAACGACGACCTCGACGATGACGTCGCCGCCGCGCTCGGCCGCCCGCCCCTTCCACCTCCCGTGCCGGTATCGGACGAACCCGAAGCGCTCGACGAAGAGACGTTGCCAGATTTCCTGCGGGCCGACGCGCTCGAGGCGGCCTTTGGCGTCAAGTTCACCGAGTCTGAGCACTTCGCAGCCCTTGAACCCGAGCCCCATCTCACGGCCGTAGTTGCAGAAGAACCACCGATGGGGCTGAAGGATCGCCCGAAGCCCACCGTCGCCCGCACCCTGGCCGAGATTCCGATCCTGCTCATCGTGGCCGCGCTGATCGCGTTCCTGGTGAAGACCTTCCTGGCCCAGGCGTATTACATCCCCAGCGGGTCGATGCTGCCCCAGCTTCAGATCGACGATCGCGTAGTGGTATCGAAACTTGCCTACAAGGTGCACGACCCGAACCGCGGCGACATCGTGGTGTTCGACGACCCGAGGCCCCGCGCCGAGAGCACCGCGGCCGACCAGCGCACCGGCTTCCAGAAATGGGTGCGCAAAGTGGGCGAGGGCATTGGCGTGGTGCAGCCATCCACCGACGAATTCATCAAACGCGTGATCGGGCTGCCGGGCGACCGCGTCTCGGGCCACGACGGCTCCGTCTACATCAACGGCAAGAGGCTGCTCGAGGCTTATCTGCCCGAAGGCGTCGAGACTACGGACTTCCCGGCGCAGACCGTGGCGCCGGGCCGGCTCTGGGTGATGGGCGACAACCGCAGCGGATCGGCGGACAGCCGTGCCTTCGGGCAGATCAAGGTCGATTCCATCGTCGGCCGCGCCGTGGTCAAGGTGTGGCCCTTCGACCACATCTCGTTCCTGTAAGCCGTTGCGCGGCCGGGCCGTCACACCGCGGTCGTACACTGGGTTTTGATGTCGAGCAGCCCTGAAGATCTCGAACGCTACGAGACTGAGATTGAACTGCAGCTGTTTCAGGAGTACCGAGCGGTGCTCCCGATGTTCAAGTACGTCGTCGAGACCGAACGGCGCTTCTACCTTGCCAATGAGTTCAAGCTCACGCCCAAAGGCGAGGGCGATCGCGCGTGGATCGAAGTCGAGCTCAACGATGCCTGGGTGTGGGACATGTATCGCCCGGCCCGATTCGTTTCGTCGGTGCGCGTAGTCACCTTCAAAGACGTCAACGTGGAGGAGCTCCCCGAAAAGGAGCTGTAAATGACTTTTGGCGGCATCGCGCTCGGTGCGCGAGGCGAACGCTTGGCCGCTCAGTGGTACCGGGCTAACGGCTACCAACTGGTGGCGCGCAACTGGACGTGCCCGATAGGCGAGCTTGATCTGATCGTGCGGCGCGGCGACGAGCTCGTGTTCGTCGAGGTGAAAACGCGGGGGAGCGACCGCTACGGGCTGCCGTCCGAAGCGGTAGGCATAGCCAAGCAACGCAAACTGCGGGCGCTGGCCTCGGCGTGGTTGTCAACTACCACCGAGTATTTCGCCGAGATCCGCTTCGACGTCGTGTCGATTATCGGGAACGACGTTTCGGTGATCCAGGCCGCCTTCTAGCCCGCATCGTCCAGCAAGTCTTGTGCCAGTGGCGGCGGTCCTCGGGAACGTCGAGGGGCACTACTACGAAATGGGCCACCCCGACGTTGATGTCTTTGAGGCAGCCCGGGCACAGGTAGGCCTTGCGGGCCTGAAAGGGGTGAACCAGCGCAACCTCGAGGTTGTCGTCGTCCGGGGCGCCTAAATCAGGTTCGCGGCCCATGCCACCAGCATCGCGACCACTACGACGCCAGCGATGATCATCAGGTAGTCCGACGAGCGGCGCTGCTGTTGGCGGAGCGGATTGAATCCCACGCCCCCAGTATCGTGCGCGGCCATGGAGACCATCGAAGTCAGCCGATCCGAAGGTGTCGTCACGATCGCGATGAACCGTCCCGCCAAGAAGAACGCCGTCAACTCCGCGATGTGGGACGAGCTGCTGACCGCCTTCCGCGAGGTAAACGACAACCCGGACGACCGCGTGCTGGTGCTGACCGGTGCCGGTGGCGAGTTCTGCTCGGGTGCCGACCTCACTGACGACGCCCGCCCCGCTGGGGGGTCGCTGGGCTCGATGCGTCACGTCGCCGACGTCATCCTCACCCTGCACCGAATGGCCAAGCCGACGATCGCGAAGGTGTTCGGCGTCGCCGCCGGTGTCGGCTGCAACCTCGCGCTTGGGTGCGACTTGATCGTGGCGGGGGAGTCGGCCCGATTCTCCGAAATCTTCGCCAGGCGCGGCCTGTCGCTCGACGGCGGCGGCTCGTGGTTGTTGCCGCGGCTCATCGGTTTGCACAAGGCAAAGGAATTGGCGTTTTTCGCCGACGTGATCTCATCGGCCGAAGCCGAGCGGTTTGGTCTCGTCAACCACGTCGTGGCCGATGCGGATCTCGACAAGTTCGTCGACGAGTGGGCGGCGCGCCTCACCCAGCTCCCGCCGATCGCGCTGTCGATGACCAAGACGATGCTGAACAACTCGTTGATGACGTCGATGGATCAGGCTCTTGAAGACGAGGCGCGCAGCCAGAGCGTGAACTTCAGCACCCAGGACACCGTCGAGGCCATGCGCGCCTTCGTTACGAAAACCACGCCGACGTTCAAAGGTCGCTAGTGAACGCGTAACACCGTGTCGATAACGTCGGCGTCGGCGTTGTCGTTGGTCCCGGCGCCAGTTGCCTAGCTCGGCGGGCCTCCTCGCAAATCACCGTTCGAGGAGTCTCCTGTGCTCGCTGCTATTCCGTCCGCCACGTTGCTTGGCGTCGACGGCCTACCCGTCCGTGTCGAAGTGCACGTGTCCAACGGCCTGCCCGGCTTCACGGTGGTGGGCCTGCCCGACACCGCGTGCCGCGAGTCGCGCGACCGGGTGCGGGCCGCCGTGTTGTCGAGCGGCCTGAAGTGGCCCCAGAAACGCATCACCGTGAACCTGGCGCCGTCGGGGCTTCGGAAAACCGGGGCCGGGCTCGACTTGGCGATCGCGTTGGGCGTGCTTGCCGCCGCGGGCGAGGTGCCGATCGAGGCGCTGGCGGGCATCGGCTTGGTGGGCGAGCTGGGCCTCGACGGTCGGGTGCGCGCCGTGCCAGGCGTGCTGTGCATGGTTCCGGCGATCGAAGCCGAGGTTGTCGTCGTGCCGCACGGGTCGTACGCGGAGGCGGCGGTGATCCGCGGCCGTCACATCCGCAGCGTCGACCATCTGCGTGAGCTCGTCAACACCCTGCGGGGCAACGAGCCTTGGCCCGACGCACCAGCGACCTCCGACAACGAACCGGAAGCCGTCGCCGGCCCGGACATGGCCGACATCCGCGGCCAGCACCTCGGTCGCTTCGCCATCGAAGTTGCCGCGGCAGGCGGCCACCATCTGTTGATGCTCGGCCCGCCCGGGTCGGGCAAGACGATGCTGGCCCGCCGCCTCGTGGGTTTGTTGCCGCGGTTGTCTACCGAACAGGCCGTGGAGACAACGCGTGCGCACTCGGCCGCGGGCCTCGTGTTGCCCTGTTCAGGGCTGATTACCCGTCCGCCGTGGCGGGCGCCGCATCACAACGCGTCGATCGTGGGGCTCGTCGGCGGCGGCGGGGCCCGATTGCGGCCCGGCGAGATCTCGTGCGCCACCAACGGCGTGCTGTTTCTCGACGAGCTGGCCGAGTTCGCCACGCCTGTGCTCGAGGCATTGCGCCAGCCCCTCGAAGAGGGCGTCATCCGCGTCACTCGCGCGGCCGCCTCGGCCACCTTCCCAGCCCGGTTTCTGTTGATCGCGGCCATGAATCCTTGTCCCTGCGGCGACGGCGGCCCACCTGGTTCGTGTCGTTGCACCGACTACGCCCGCGCCCGTTATGAGCGGCGGCTCTCCGGCCCACTGCTCGATCGATTCGATCTACGGCTCCCGGTGCACCGGCCCGACGCGTCCGATCTCGTCGCAGAAGCGGCGGGCGAAGCCAGCGTCGACGTCGCCGCCCGTGTCGCGGCGGTGCGGGTGCTGTCGACGGCCCGAAGCGGCGGCACCAACGCGGCGCTCACCGATCGCGACCTCTCCCGCTTCGCCTCGATGAACGCAGGCGCCACGCGGCTGATCGAGCTGCGCTTGCGGGCCGGCACGCTCAGTGCCCGCGGCTATGCCCGGGTGCGGCGGGTGGCCCGCACGCTCGCGGATCTTTCGGGCCGCGACAGCGAGTTAAACGAGGAAGACGTCGCAACGGCGCTCGAACTACGCGCCGAGTTCGACGCACTGCAAGGAGTGGCCCGATGAGCGCGACTGCCCGATGGCTCGAGGCGAGCGACGAAGTGTGCGCCGCGGCGCTGGCCGGGCTCCCGTCGTGTTGGGCCGCGCGCCTCCGGGCCCTGCTCGATGCGCACTCGCCGCGCGATGCCGTGTTGCTCTTGCTCGACCGGCGGAACGATGCCGCACTCATGGCCCGGATGTCGCGCCAGACGCCGGTCACGTTGCCGGGTCAATGGCGGTCGTCGTTGCAAAACATGAGGCCGCACGCGATCGAGGAGCGGCTCGGTCGCGCTGGGGTAGAGGTCTGGTTGCGCGACCACCCGTTGTATCCGAAGGCGCTGGTCAACGATCCCGAACCGCCACTCGTGCTCTTTGCCCGCGGCGACGCGCAGTCACTCGACCAACGTTGCGTCGCGATTGTCGGCACCCGTCGGGCCACTGCGTACGGCCGGAACATCGCAAAGCAGTTGGGCGCAGATCTCACCGACGCCGGCATCGGCGTCGTGTCCGGCCTTGCCATCGGTATCGATGGTGCCGCGCACGACGGCGTGTTGGCCGCGGGCGGCCACCCCGTTGGTGTCGTCGGATCGGGCCTCAACGTCGTCTACCCGCGTCGTCACACCGCGTTGTGGTCCCGCGTCGGATCCGAAGGGCTGCTGTTGAGCGAGGCCGGGCTCGGCATGGCGCCCGAACC
>JACCXE010000185.1 GCA_013697265.1 Actinomycetota bacterium
GGAGGTGGTGTTAGAGAGCGAACTGGTGCTGCACATCGTCGACGCGTCGGCGCCCAACCCCGAAGCCCAGATGGCTACGGTGCGCGAGGTCCTCGGCGAAATTCAGGCGGGCGAAATCGACGAACTGCTCGTGTTCAACAAGGCCGACCTCAACCCCGAAGAGGCCGACCGCCTGGTGCGGGCCAATCCCGGTTCGGTCGCCGTAAGCGCAAAAACTGGCGAGGGCATCGAGGCCCTGCTCGAGGCGCTCGGCGCTTACCTGCGAGCGAACTCGCGGGTGGTGGAACTCGAGATCCCGTTCTCGCGCGGCGACGTGCTCGCAGCGGTGCACCGCGAGGGTGAGGTGCTGCATGAAGAACACAACGATCACGGCACCCGCGTGCAGGTGCGGGTCGACGCCGCCGGCTCAGCCCGCTTCGAGAACTGGGTAGTGAGTGCCTAGCGAGCCCGCCGGCTCCGGGGGCACGAGCCAGCCGTTCGTCCCGCCGATCTATCCCTACGACCGACTGAACGACGCCAAGGCGGCGGCCGACGCGCTGCCCGGCGGCATCGTCGACCTGTCGATCGGCACCCCGTGCGACCCGCCGGCGCGCCTCGTGCTTGATGCGCTGGCCACCAGCAACACCGAGCGGGGCTACCCGCAATCGGTCGGCTCGCCCGCGCTGCGCGACTCCGCCGCCGCGTGGATGAGCCGGCGCTTCGGCGTTTCCGTTCCCGCTGCGCAGATCGCCGCGTGCGTGGGCACCAAAGAGTTCGTCGGCACGCTGCCACGATGGCTGGCGCTGCGCAGCCCCGACCGCGACACGGTGCTGTATCCCGAACTGGCCTATCCCACCTACGAGATGGGCGCCACGCTCGCGGGTTGCCGCGCCGTGCCCGTTCCGGTCGCGGCGGATTTCACGCTGCGCCTCGACGCGATCGACGAGGCCGACGCGGCGCGCGCCCTTTGCCTCTGGGTGAACACTCCGGGCAACCCGGCCGGCCAACTCGACGACCTCGGCGTCGCCGCCGACTGGGGGCGTGCGCACGACGTGCCCGTCTTCAGCGACGAGTGCTACATCGAGTTCACGTGGGACGGACCCAAGCGCAGCATCTTGCAGCACGGCGCCGACGGAGTGGTGTCCGTGCACTCGCTGTCGAAGCGGTCAAATCTCGCCGGCCTGCGGGTCGGGCTCTACGCGGGCGATGCCGACCTCGTGCACTACCTGAGCGAGGTGCGCAAGCACGTGGGGATGATGGTGCCCGGGCCCGCGCAGGCGGCGGGGGCCGCGGCCTTGAGCGACGACGCGCACGTCGACGAACAGGCCGACCGCTACCGCCACCGGCTGCAGCGCGCCGCCCAGATCTTCAAGGCCGTCGACCTCGACGCCACCATGCCCCAGGGCGGCTTCTATCTGTGGGCCGAAGCCCCGGACGGCGACGCTTGGGCCTTCGTCGATCGCCTCGCCCGTGCAGGTGGTTGCCTCGTGACGCCGGGCGACACGTTCGGCGCGGCGGGGACGCGTTACGTGCGCGCGGCGCTGGTGCAACCCGACGACCGCCTCGAACTCGTAGCCCAACGCTTAGGCGTCTGAGGCTTCTCCCGGGCGGGCACCCCGCAGGCCCGCCCTCCTCCGCAACGTGGGGGCCCCCTCGCTTCGCTCGCCCCACGGCGGCCGTTTAACGTTCATCGCATGGCAGACCTGCAGGTGACCATCGACGAACTCTGGGAATTGCGGGCGGACTTGTCGCCCAGCGACGCCGACGCGCTGGCGTCGGTAACCGAGGCTGTCGACCTGCTCGACACCGGTGAGGCCCGCATCGCCGAGATCGTCGACGACAACGTCGTCGTGCACGAATGGCTCAAGCGGGCGGTGCTGTTGCTGTTTCGCCTGCGGGGCATGGAGACGATCGAGGTGGGTCCGTTCGAGTACGCCGACAAGTTGCCGTTGAAGCACAACTTCATCGAGGCCGGCGTGCGCGTCGTGCCCGGCGGTTCGGCTCGGTGGGGAAGTTACCTCGAACCCGGTGTGATCCTGATGCCGAGCTACGTGAACATCGGTGCCCGCGTCGGCGCGAACTCGATGGTCGACACGTGGGCGACGGTGGGTTCGTGCGCCCAGATCGGCAAGAACGTGCACCTGTCGGGCGGTGTTGGTATCGGCGGCGTGCTCGAGCCGCCTCAGGCTGCGCCGGTGATGATCGGCGACGAGTCCATGATCGGTAGTCGTTCGATGATCACGCAGGGCGCCCGGGTCGGTGAGGGCTGTGTCGTCGGCGAAGCCACGATGCTCAACCCGACGATTCCGGTTATCGACGCGCAGACCGGCGAAGAGATCTCACGCGGTGTCATTCCGTCGTGGTCTGTGGCGGTGCAGAGCTGGCGGATGAAAGAGTTCCCCGGCGGCGAGTTCGGCGCACCGTGTGTGCTCATCGTGAAGCGCCTCACCGAAGGCGAACGCCACGACAAGGCCAAGCTCAACGACATCCTGCGCGATCAAGGCGTGAACGTTTGAGCACACCGGATCTCCTCGGGCGTACGGCCGAGCTCGTCAACATCCCATCGGTGAGCCACAACGAAGCCGGCATCACCGATCACATCGCCGGCTTGTTCGACGGGCTCGCCGCCTTCACGCTCGACCGCGTCGGCGCCAACCTCGTGGCCCGGACCAATTTCGGTCACCCGCAACGACTCACCCTCGCCGGC
>JACCXE010000188.1 GCA_013697265.1 Actinomycetota bacterium
GTGGCTTCGCGTAACTCTTCGGCCGATCGGCCCGAGTAGCCCACTTCGAGGCGAGTGACGCTGCCGATGCGCACCAGCCCGCGTTGGATCCGGTCGGCCCAGTCGTTGATGTCCGGACTTGATCCGATACGCACGAGGGCGGACTTGTCGATCAGCCAGGTTGTCACTCCCAAGCGCCTGCCATCACGTCTGGATCGCCTAGGTCTACGAACGTGTCCCCGAATTTCGCGAGATCAGCCGCGGTCACCGGGCCCGGGTCGACATCGCGGTGCACGAGTCTCCGGAGGTACTCGTTGCGCGACAAGCCGAGGCGCGCCGCCCGGCTGTCGATCGCGGCTACGTCCTCATCGCTTAGGTTGCGAAGCAACAGATTAGTCATTGCGGAACCTCCCGATATCAGAAGATATCAGGCGGCCGCGCTAAGAAAGCCGCACAATTGGGGGGAGTCACATGACGGTCACCGACGAAACAACGCGCGCCACCGCGGACCCGATCGAGGAACTGCGCGACTGGCTGAAAGACAACTGGGATCCGGATCTCACCTGCGGGCAGTGGTGGGAACGCCTCGGGCTGGCCGGGTGGTCGCAGCCGATCATGCCGATCGGTCGCTACGGCCGGGGCCTCAGCCGGGGCGACGCGATCCGGGTGCAGCGCGCCATCCTCGAATACGGCGCGCTCGGCGCACCCAACGGTCTGGGCCTCATGCTGGCGGCACCGACCATCGCCACGCACGGCACCGAAGAACAAATCGAGCGCTTCGTGCGCGACATCGTTACCGGTCGGCTCGCATGGTGTCAGCTCTTCAGCGAGCCGGGCGCCGGCTCCGACCTGGCCGGTCTCAACACCAAGGCGATCAAGGACGGCGACGTCTGGATCATCAACGGGCAGAAGGTGTGGACCTCGGGTGGCCAGATCGCGGACATGGGCATGCTGATCGCCCGGACGAACCCGGCCGCTCCCAAGCACCAGGGCATCACGTGGTTCGCGTTCGACATGCACCAGCCCGGCGTCGAGGTGCGACCGCTCAAAGAAATGACGGGCCATGCCATGTTCAACGAGGTCTTCATGACCGACGCGGTCGTCAACGACGACGCTCGCATCGGCGACGTGAATGACGGTTGGTCCGTGGCCAACACCACGCTGCTGTTCGAGCGCTCGGGCATGGGCGCGGGCGGCGACCGTGTGATGGGTGCATCACCGGGCACGATCGCCGGCAACCTCGACAAGCGCGCCGGGGACTTCGTGCGTGCTCGCCCGGCCAAGCCCAAGGCGGCCAAGCCGGTCGCGGGGGGGCCGCGCCCATCACCGGCCGCGTCTTACATCGAACTGGCTCGCACCTTCGGCAAAGACACGGATCCGGTGGTGCGCCAGCGCTTGGCCCAGTCCCACATCTTGAGCGAGCTGGCCCGGCTCAACACCGAACGCCACAAGGTCGTGCGGGCCCAAGGAGGCGACATCCCGGGCTTGGCCAACTTCTCGAAGCTGTTGATGGCCGACATCTTGCGCCACAACCGCGACATGAGCGGCGACATCCTCGGCGCCCGCGCCATGTTGCACTCCTACGACGACATGGACACGTCGCTCGTCGAGGCGCCCGGCGGCCGCGGCGCGGTCTCGATCACCGGAGCGATACTGAGCGCGCAGGCGTTGCCGATTTACGGCGGCACCGATCAGATCCAAAAGAACATCGTGGGCGAACGCGCCCTTGGCCTGCCCAAGGAACCGGGTGACCTTTCCCGCTTGCCGTTCAACGAACTCCCGAAGAACGGTTAAGCCGCGCCGGCCTCTTCGAGGCCAAGGCGAAGTGACTCGAGCTCGTCGACGAGGCTCTCGACGTCATCGGTCAGGGGCTTCAAGGCGTCGATGTCCCCAGTGTGCACCGACAGTTCCACGGCCCGGGCCACGGCTTCGTCGAGCTGCGCGTTGAGCACTTCGAGACGGTTGCGCGTGTCGTGCCATACCGACTCGAGGCGCTCGTAGGACTGGCGCTGAGCGAGGAGCGCGTCGCGGGTGCGGGTAAGGGAAGCTTTTCGGCTGTCGCTCGCGCCTTCGAGTTCGGCGGCGACGTCGGAGAGGCCGGCGTCGATCTCGCTGCGGTCGAGGGCCTTGAGCGCGCCCTGCAACACGTCGCCTTGTCGGGCGATCCGCCAGCATTCGTTCACACCATCGGCAATGCGCCGGCCGATCATCGCAAGCCGGTCTTTGATCGGGCCGGTTTGGCATTGGCGCACGGTGCGGTCGAAGCGCGCCTGCGCTTGCTGAGCATCGATCACAAACCGTCGCCACGGGTCGCTCACCCGATTGGGGTTGATGCGGTCACCGGCGCGCTGGCGCGGCACCGCGAGCGCAACCCGGCCCACCCAGGCGAGCGCGCCGAGGGCGGCGACTGCCGCAATCGGCAGGCCGCCGACGATGGCCGCTGACATGCCTGCTCCCGCGAGCAAGAACGCCGAGGGCGATGTGGCTGCATTCATCACCGCCGTTGTGCGGACGCGCTCGGGGAGGCGGGCGAGCACGGTCAGAAGTTGGAGACCACGGCCGTGAACACCTTGGTCACGGTGCGCGGATCGGTGGCGTCGTAGCTATTGGCGTTGGTTGCCTCGGCCAGGCGCTTGAGCACAGCCTTGTCAGCGTCGGCGCCATAGGCGATCGTGAACAGCCGTACCGGGCTCGACGACTGGCCTTCGGAGCCCGACCGCAACGACGCCAGCGTTGCGTTGAGGTCGGTGAAGTCGTCCTCGTTTTTGCCGTCGGTGAGCAGCACGATCGCGTTGATTCGGGCCGGGTCGTAGGCCTGCTTCATTTCTTGGACCGAGGCCTTCGCGGTGGAATACAGCGGCGTGCCTTCAGTCGGTTGCAGGCTGCGAAGACGTCCGGCGATCACTTCGCGGTTCTCCGAGATCGGACCGATCGGCACCAGGTCCAGGTAGTCGCGCGGCTCCTTGGACGAGATGTTCGTCGAGAAGATCCGAAGCCCGACGAGGTCTTCGGGTTTGAACTGCGCGAGGGCCTCGACCGATGCCAACTTGGCCAGGTCGAGTTTCGTCTCCCCATCGGACACCTCTTCGCCCATCGATCCCGACACGTCGATCACGAGAAGCACCCGCGCCGCCTTGCGCTGCTCGCCCCACTTTGCGATCAACCGCACGAGCACTGCGGGCTCGGGCACGCCGAGCGTTGTCGTGGGTTGCGCCGGGTCAACGCCGAACTTGGCCGAGATGGGCTCGCCCACCGGCACGTCGGGGTTACCGGGACGGAACCCGAATCGCAAGACGCGTTTCTGATTCGCGGGCCGCTGTACGAAGCTCTCGAACAGGCGCGCCGCCTTCTTCTGCGCGGCGGTGACCCACGGCGCGTCGAGCACGAAGAACGGGTTGTCGGAAAAAAGAGTGCCGTCCTTCGGGTATACGGCGACCAGCGGCACCCGCGGCGGCCGCGGCTGCTCGCCCGGGTCGAGCACTCCGTCAGGGTTGCCGCGGTTGTATGCCACGATCGACGTCTCTTCGACCGCCAGCGCAGAGACATACGTCAGACCCAGCCCGGCCCGGTCGTTGCGATACAGGTTGTTGAGAAAGCTCAGCGTGGTGTCGCCGTAATGGACGACCGACGACTCGACGCCGCGCATGAACGTGTCGACCTCGGCACGGTTGACGTCTTCAAGCGTGAGGTCGGACTGCTTGCCCGTGGCTGCGTAGTACTGCGCGATCGTGCTTGACAGCCCGCTGGTCGAGAAGTTCGGGTTGGTCTTGCCGAGCTTGAACGCGCCCCACTCGGGATGCCCCTTGCTGGCCCAGCCGTCTTTGGCCGAAGCCAGCGCCAGCAGGTCGCCGAAGCCGATGGGCGTGGCGGGGTACCCGAGCGCCTCGGCCATGGGCTTGGGCATCGCGATGACCAGTGGCGAGAGCATGAACGGCTTGGCGTCGGTGGGTACGACGGCGGGTTGCTGCTTTTGGGCCAGCCGTTCGTTGACCACCGCACCCCAGGAACTCGCGGCGGGCGACCAGACAACCGGTTTGGGCCCGTTCTGGTCCTCGTCGGGCCAGCCCTCGGCCAGCGTCGAGGCGCCGACGCCAGACGACACCCGGGTGACGCTGACGAACGAGCACTTGCCGTCGACCTTGTTGCCGTCGCCCTCGTTGAAGCTGTTGGCCAGCGAGGTCAGCAGGTCGAGTTTCTCAGGCGAGGTGGCCAGAGGGATTGCGGTGCAGCCCTTCGGCGCGTCGCCACTCGCAGCGCCGGAGTCGCCGCCGCCGGTCGCGCACGCGGCTGTCGCGACCATCGTGAGCGCGCCCACGAACGCGAGGAAGCGGGAGCGAATCATTTGGTGACGTCTCTGAGCGCTTGCAGCACGCCCGCCGAGGGTAGCCCGTCGTCTGCGGCCAGCTTCAGGGCGTTCGGGTTGATACCTGCGACCGCGGGGCGGCCTGGCACCCGCCACCCGTTCGCGCGTAGGGCCTCGAGGGCCCGTTCGCCGCGCACGACGTCGCGCAGCCGGGTCCCCCGGTCGCCGGTTCGCGGCGCGAACAACACGTCGGCGGTGGCGGCCGGAACGACGTAGACGAGGTCGAGTTGGCTGCGCTTGGCCGCACGCGCCAACTGCGGGCCGATCACTGCTTCGGTCGAGAGATACCCCTCGGCAACCGCGAAGCCGAACGTCAGCATCTCGGCAAAAGATCGGCCGCCCGGGTTACGGGCGACGCGGTCGGCGTTCGTGTCGACACCGGCAAGCCAGTCAGAGAGGTCGGTTTCGGTCAGGTCGTTCGTGGCGAAGTTCGGGTTCTTGATGTGCCCGGCGCCGAGCGCGGCATCAGCGAGCACCCCTTCGGCTTGGTCGTCGGCCGCAACGCCCAGCTTGAACTCGCGCGTGTTGACTGCGTCGCCCACGCAGCCCAGGTCCACGGGGTCGGGGCAAGCGAGTTTCGCCCGCTTGTCTTTCCACACCGCGAGCACGAACGGGGAGCGGGCCAGCGGCGCGCCCGAGTCCGCGAAGAGCTTGCCCGTGTCGGACGGGCGTGCCGCGTCAACGAGCTCGCCCCACGGGCCGGGCGCGAGCCAGCCGTCGATCGCCGCATCCTTGAGTTCGGTCGACTCCAACCGGTCGGCCGTGACAGCCGCCGGTTCCACAGTGACGCTCAGGCCGCTCGCGCCTGCGTCAATGGCGTCGCACACCTGGCGCAACTCCGTTGCGCACACGAGCTCGAGCGGCCCCGATCGACCGGCGCTCCCGCTCTTGCTGTCGCCGTCGTTGATGCGGGCGCGGACTGCGACCGCGCCGAGCACCATGGCCACGGCGACAACAAAAGCGAGGAGGCGGCTTGCCATCGAAAGCGAGCGTAAAGGGCGGGCGGCGCCTAGGCCGATCAGGTAACGGTGACGGAGCCTGTCGCAGAACTGGTCAAGTGCGTCGTGTATCGCGGCTCGAGCGTCGGGGCACCCTCCGCCCGGAGGCATAGTGTCGCGGTATCGCAGATCAAGCAACGTTCGCCGAAGACGCCGTGCCGTTCACGTCCGCTTTGTACGGCGCGGCGATGCGGATGACCCGCAACGCGGCCGACG
>JACCXE010000340.1 GCA_013697265.1 Actinomycetota bacterium
GGTTCGGCCTGGCTGCCGGTGAACGTCGCCGTGGACGACGCCCGGGCGCTCATCGACGCCAGCAGCCCGGTCACCGACGTGCGGATCGAGAACGTCTGATGAATCTGCTCCACCTGCTCGCGGCGGATCCGCTGTTCAACGACGGCGTCGACGTGGGCGTCGTGTTGATCGTGGCGTTGAAGACGCTCATCACGTTCGCCGTGCTCATGGTGGCCGTGCTGTTCATGGTTTGGTACGAGCGCAAGCTGATCTCGGACATGCAGAACCGCATCGGCCCGGCCAAGGCCGGCGGCCGCTTCGGCGTGCTGCAATCCCTGGCCGACGGCATCAAGTTGTTCTTCAAAGAAGACCTGCTGCCCGAACGGGCCGACAAGCGCGTGTTTCGCCTGGCTCCGTACCTCTCGGCGGTTCCCGCGTTCTTGAGCTTCGCAGTGGTGCCCGTCGGCGGCACGATCACGATCGCCAGTCATCAAACCAATCTCCAGTTGGCCGACCCACCGGTCGGCATCTTGTTCCTGCTGGCGATGAGCGGCATCTCGGTTTACGGCGTGATGCTGGCGGGCTGGTCGTCGGGCTCGAAATATCCCTTGCTTGGCTCGGTACGGGCGTCGGCGCAAATGGTCAGCTACGAAGCCGCGCTCGGCCTGTCCATCGCCACCGTCGTGGTGGTTGCCGGGTCGTTATCGACCCACGCGATCGTGGTCGACCAGTCCGGCGCCGGGCCGGGCGGGTTCCTACCCTCGTGGAACATCATTCGCCTGGGCGTGGTGCCGTTCGTGATCTTCATGATCGCGGCCACCGCTGAACTCAACCGGCCGCCCTTCGACCTCGTCGAAGCCGAACAGGAACTCGTGGGCGGCTTCCACACCGAGTACTCCTCGATCCGGTTCGCGCTGTTCTTCCTGGCCGAGTTCATGAACACCGTCACGTGGTCGGCGATCATTGTCACGCTGTTCCTCGGCGGCCCGAGCGGCCCGCTGCTCGGCGTGTTGCCGGACTGGCTGTGGCCGATCGTTTGGTTCCTCGCCAAGCTCATGGTGTTCTTGTCGGTCTACGTCTGGTTCCGGGCCACGCTGCCCCGGCTGCGCTACGACCAACTCATGGACCTGGGCTGGAAGGTGCTCATTCCGCTCTCGCTGTTCTGGCTGCTCGTGATCGCGGCCGTGCGCGTCGAGTCCTGGTACGCCGCCGTTGCCATCCCCGCCGGCCTCGCCATCGCGTTTCTGCTCAGCCGCGCCATGCAGGTCGGACGGGCGCGCGTCGAAGAGAAAGTGGGTCAATAAATGGGACTCCTCGAAGGCTTCGGCATCACGCTCAAACAGATCGGCAACGTCGTCACCGTCCCCTACGACAAGGACACAGGCCCGAAGCGGCCCAAGCCCGAGCGGTTCCACGGCCGTCACGTCCTGAATCGATACGAGGACGGCATGGAGAAGTGCATCGGCTGCGAACTGTGCGCCGGTGTCTGCCCCGCGAAGTGCATCTACGTGCGGGGCAAAGACAACCCACCGGACGCGCCTGTGTCGCCCGGCGAGCGCTTCGGTTTCGTCTACGAGATCAACTACTTGCGTTGCATCCACTGCGATCTGTGCGTCGAGGCCTGTCCCACCGAGGCAATTACCGAGTCGAAGCTGTTCGAGTTTTCCTTCACGAACCGTAAGGACGCGATCTACACGCGCGACGAGTTGATCGTGGACGACTCAGGCAAGCCCAAGCAGTTGCCATGGGAAGACTGGCGCGACGGCGACGACGAGCACACCTCGGCTTGGATGCGCGCCACCGCGCCCGGCGGCGACCCTCACTACGAGGGAAAGCCCTTGTGGTCCGGTGAACTGGGCTACGGCGTACGCGCGCCCGAAGGTGGCCAGCCGGCCGAAGCCGCAGCGAAGGCGGCTGCGCTCGACGAAGCTGCACACGACGAAGCTGCACACGACGACCACGACGCCGGCGGTCACCACTGATGCAGCTGGTGTCCCTGTTCGCGGCGACGAAGGTCGACTCGCTCACCTTCATCTTGGGTGCGGTGATCATTCTGGGTGGCGCCCTCGGCGTCGTCCTGGCCCGCAACCCGGTTCACGCCGCGCTCATGCTCGTGCAGACCCTGTTCGGCGTCGCCGTGTTGTTCGTAGCGCAGGGTGCGCACTTCCTCGCCGCAGTGCAGGTGATCGTTTATGCCGGCGCGATCGTGGTGCTGTTCCTGTTCGTGATCATGCTGCTCGGTGTCGACAAGGAAGAGTTGGTCGCGGCCGAGCCGTTGCAGAACCAGATCCCGATCGCGCTGGCCGTTATCGCCGTGGTCGCAGCCGAGTTGCTCCTTCTGGGCCGCCAACGGTGGGCCACCGGCGCGCCCAGCGTTGTGGGGCGCCTCGAAGGCCCTTCCCGCAACGTTGAGCAACTGGCCGAAGTGATCTTCACCCGCTACCTGTTCGCCTTCGAAGCGACCTCGGTGCTGTTGGTAATCGCCGTCGTGGCCGCCGTGGCGCTTTCGCGTCGCTCCGACGGGTCCGACGTCGACGCCGACTACATCGCGGGGATCGAAGCGGCCGAGCAAGCGCTGGCCGAAGAATCCGACGCGGAGGTCACCTCGTGACTGTCGAGGTTCACTACTACCTGGCTTTGGCCGCCGCGTTGTTCAGCATCGGCGCGATCGGCCTGCTCATCCGCCGCAACGTTCTGATCATGTTCATGTGTGTCGAGCTGATGCTCAACGCGGTCAACCTCACCTTCGTGGCCTTCGCCCGCGAGCTCAACGACATCGGGGGACAAGCGATCGTCTTCTTCGTGATGGTCGTGGCCGCCGCTGAAGTAGTTGTTGGCCTGGGCGTGATCGTGGCTATTTTCCGTCGCCGCTCGGGGGCAACCGCCGACGACCTCCACATCTTGAAGGGTTAGGCCGCAACCAAGTGATCGACGCCGCCGCCTTCATTCCGCTGTGCCCGCTGGTCGGTTTCACGATCTTGCTGTTCTTCGGCAAGCGCATCGGCGACCCGATCTCGGGCTGGGTCGCCACGACCGCGATGGGCGGAGCATTCGTGAGCGCGTGCATCACCTTCGCCGGTTTGTTGCAACTCCACGGCGAAGAGCGTCACCACATCCAGAAGCTGTTCACCTGGATCTCCGCCGGTTCATTGCACGTCGACGCCGCGCTGCTGATCGACCCGCTCAGCATCACGATGGCGCTGTTCGTCACCGGAGTCGGCACGCTGATCCACCTGTATTCGGTCGGCTACATGCACGGCGACGAGAAGTACCCGAAGTTCTTTGTCTACCTGAACCTGTTCGCTTTCTCGATGCTGATGCTCGTGTTGGGCAGTTCGATGCTCGTGGCCTTCCTCGGATGGGAAGGCGTTGGCGCCTGCTCGTACCTGCTCATCAGCTTCTGGTTCGAGCGCCCCACCGC
>JACCXE010000342.1 GCA_013697265.1 Actinomycetota bacterium
CCGCTTCCTCAACGACTTAGCGCGTGACTAACGGCGACGAGCCGGTGCCTTACGAGCCGCAGACTTCTTTTTGGCAGGAGCCTTCTTCGCTGCTGCCTTCTTGCGAGCTGGAGCCTTCTTAGCTGCAGCCTTCTTTTTTGCCGGAGCCTTGCGGGCAGCTGCCTTCTTCTTGGCAGGCGCCTTCTTAGCTGCAGCCTTCTTCTTTGCCGGGGCCTTCTTCGCTACTGCCTTTTTCTTGGCAGGCGCTTTCTTGGCAGCGGCCTTCTTCTTCGCGGGTGCCTTCTTGGCAACAGCCATGAGTGCAACCTTTCAGTCGGGGATGCGAATGCTCGGCCGGTGTGCCGAAACGCCAACAATGTTCATTGGTTTGCGCGCACAAATCAAGGATCCTCAACGCGCGCGCGCATGCGCGCGCAAAACACGCGCGCGAAATGCGCGCACGCGCGAGTGAAAACAGGAGTGTTTTCTTGCGCGCTTTTCGCGTTGCGCGTCGCGCGCGCACGCGTCGTCGCGCGCAACTGTTTACGCGCGACACTCGTTGCGTGATGCCGCTCGACGACGGTGAGTACGACTGTGTTGTCACCGACGTTGCGCGCGGTGACGACGGCGTTGTGGTGATCGACATCGCCATCGCGAGCGGCGACGCGAAGGGCAACGTGGTTCGTCTGCGATCATCGATGCCCGACGAACCCGTCCACTGGTTGGGCATGCCCGGCCGTCTCAAAGTGGTGGACGGCACGCCAAGTTTTCGCTTGGACTCGGCTTAGCACCGCTCCACTACCTTTGGCGGCAGTGACGTGTCCATCTTGTGCTGGCGCCGCCCCGGATAACGCTCGCTTCTGCCCGTCCTGCGGGCATGCCTTGGCCGCCCGAGGCGACGAAAGACGAGTAGTTACAGTGCTTTTTGCCGACATCGTCGGTTTTACCGGCCTGTCAGAGGCCCGAGACCCAGAGCAGGTGAAGAATCTCGTGAACTCGTGGTTCGCCCGATTGGCGAGCGACGTCACGAGCCACGGCGGCCGGGTCGACAAGACAATCGGCGACGCGTTGATGGCGTTGTTCGGCGCACCAGTCGCGCACGAAGACGACGCCGAACGCGCGGTACGCAGCGCGCTGGCCATGCAGCGCACCGTCGCCGAGCTCACGCATGGCGCGGCGGTGGCGTTGCAATTGCGCGTCGGTATCAACACCGGCGAAGTACTCGTCGGCGGCATGAGCGCGGGTGGCGACTTCACTGCGATGGGCGACGCAGTAAACGTTGCCAGTCGATTGCAAACGTCCGCCGAGCCCGGCGCGATCGTGGTCGGCCCCAGCACCCACTACGCGACGAACAGCGTGATCGCGTACGAAGAACTCGACGCGCTGCAAGCGCGCGGACGCGAAGAAAAAATTTCGTGTTGGCGCGCAATTGCGTCGCTCGCGATGCCCGGACGTCGTCTATCGCGACGCCGCAGCCCGCTTGTCGGTCGCGACAACGAAGTGGTTTTGTTGCGCTCGATGATGGCAACGAGCCTCGCTCGCAGTCGTCCGAGCGTGGCGGTGATGTTCGGCGAACCCGGTGTCGGTAAGACGCGTCTCGCGGAAGAAGCGTGCGAGATGGCTCGCACAGAACACAACGCGCTCGTGCTCGAAGGCCGTTGCTTGCCCTATGGCGAAGCGAACGTGTGGTGGCCCGTGGCAGAAACGGTGCGTCAAGCGTGCGGCCTCACCGCCGAGTGCGATCAAACCGACGCCGAGGTGCATGCGCGCATTCACGCACGGCTCGCCGAGGTCACCGGCCTCGACACCGACGACTCCGAACTCGATCGACTCGTCGCCGGTCTCGTGTACGTGCTCGGTGATCCGAACGCATTGAGCGACGTCGACCCCGCGCGCGTCCCGGCAGAAATTCGCCGCGCCGTCGAAGCGCTCGTGCAGGGCCTCGCCCGCCACCAGCCGTTGATGATCGCGCTGGCCGAACTGCACTGGGCCGATCAAGTGGTGCTGACCCTCATCGACGACTTGCTCGAGCGCGCCGTCGGTCTACCGGTGTTCTTGCTCGCGACGGCGCGCATGGACCTGGAGAAGCGGTGGGCGCCGCCCTCGGGCAAGCACAACGCGGTCGCGATCCACCTCGACCCGCTGGACGAAGACGCGGCCGCGCAGCTGTTGCGGGGGTTGCTGGGTCAAGACGCGTCGGTCGAGATGATGCGTCTGGTGATGGAGCGCGCCGGCGGCAACCCGTTGTTCCTCGAAGAATTGGCTGGCCTGCTCACCGAGGTTCCCGGCCACGGCACCACGGTCAACGACCTGCCCGCCACGCTGCGGGGGCTGGTGGCGGCCCGCATCGACGGCTTGGAGGCCGCGGCGCGCTCGATTCTCGACGACGCGGCCGTGGTGGGTAAGGACGGGCGGGTCGACGCGCTGGCCGCACTGGCCAACGCCCGCGGCGCGGGCCTGAACGAGGAGGCGCTCGACGAGTTGATCGTCCGGGAGCTGCTCGAGGAAGACGCCGGGTCGTGGTCGTTCCGATCCGAGCTGGTGCGAGAAGTTGCCTACGACACGCTGACCAAGGCCGAACGGGCCCGCCGCCACGCCGCGCTCGGCCTCTGGCTCAGTGAGCGGCGCAAAAGCGCGGGTCGTGAAGACGACGAGCTCGAACCGATCGCTCATCACCTGAGCATCGCCGCGTCGTTGCAGCAGTCGTTGGGCGACATCGACGGCGTGCCCAACGACATCTGCCCCCGCGCCCTACGCGCGATAGAACGCGCCGCGTTCGCAGCCAAAGAGCGCGGCCTGCACTCGGGCTCGCTAATGCTGCTCGATCGAGCACTGGAACTGCTCGACCCGTCAGACCGGGCCAATCGGCGGCGCACGCTGCTGGCTCGGGCCAGCTCCTACGCCAACCTGCGCATGGTCGACGCGGGTACAGCGGATATCGAGGCGGTCGCGGCCGACCTCGAGCCCGACGATCGCAACACGCTGGCCCACGTCGAAACCATCCGCGGCGAACTCCGGTGCCTCACGGGCGATACCGACGGCTCGATCAGCGCGCTCGAACACGCCATCGAACTGTGGCGCGAAATCGGCGACGCGGCCCAGGAAGGAGTGGCGCTGCGCCTGGCCGGCATGACGCACATGTTCGGCGGCAACAACGACAAGGCCGACGACTACTTCACCCAGGCTCTCGCCACCTTCCGCGACGTGGGCGACCGCCAAGGCGAGGCCTGGGTGTTGCAGAACCGGGCCTGGCTCAGCTTCAACCAAGGCCTGCTCGACGAAGCCGACGAACGCCTCGCCGAGGCCGACAAGACCTTCGCCGAGATCGGCGACTTCGGTGGCCTCGGTTTCGTGCGCGGTTTGCTCGGCTTCGTGCGCATGTTCCAGGGCCGCTTCGAAGAAGCCGGCGAACTGGCCGAATACATCCTTGCCAATGAGCGCGACCGCAGCGACAAGTGGGCGTTGGGCATGATCCTGCTGCTGCTGTCGAGCGTGAAGCTGTTCACCGGCAAGCCCGACGAAGCGCTCGCACCCGCCACCGAAGCCATCGAACTGTTCACGGTGATCGGCGACCCCGATCGGCTGCTGCAAGCGAAAGGCACGAAGGCCCGCAGCCTCGTGAGCTTGGGCCGCATCGAAGAGGCCCGCGATTTACTGCGCGACCTGTCCAGCGGCGACGAGAAGCACGAAGGGCTCGTGGGTTACGGCGTGATCTCGGCGTCGGTTGCGATCCAACTGGGGGACGCAGAGATGGCGCGGTCCGCGCTCAACTCGGAACTCGCGACGGCGCGCATGATGGGCACCGTCGCCGACCACGAACTCGAGCTGCTGGGCGGCATCACCGAAATGTTGGCCGGCAACGTCTCCGAGGCCCGCACGATGATCGAACGCTCGGCGAGCACCGCCAGCAACGAGGGCCAGGTCGCGTACTCCTATGGCGCGCTCGCGATCGCTTACGCCGCAGACCGCGAGCCCAAGCTGGCGCTCGATGCGGCCGATCGGTCCATGGCCGCAAAAGGCGGCACCTACCTCGACCGGCAGCTAGCCAAAACCGGCCAGGCACTGGCCTTTGCCCAGCAAGACGACCGCCGGGCGCTCACCGTGGCCGACGAGCTCGTGAAGCGAGCCGACGAGAGCACCGATTCAGTGGCCCAGGCCACCGCCCTGCTCGTGCGGGCCAGCGTGGCCTGCGCGTTGCGCATTGACGACGCCACCGAGCACGCGGCCGACGCTGACCAAGCCCTCGACGAGCTCGGCGCCGACCTACCGGGCTGGCGTGCGGTCTTCGCCTCCGCGGCCACGCCAGCTTCTAGGCTGGACCCCGCGTAACTATCGCCCGCTCGGGCGAACTCGGGGAGAAGTAGATGGCAGTGGGTAAACGGACGACGCTTTTCGCGGTCCTTGGCGTATGTCTGGCGTTGCTAAGCGCGTGTACCGGTGCGCGTCTGCCAAAAACCGTTGCTGCGGGTGACCGCGACCGCACCACAACGTCGTTGGGCGAGGGCACCGACGCCACGACTGGCGACGGCGCGACACCCACCACCGCC
>JACCXE010000351.1 GCA_013697265.1 Actinomycetota bacterium
AGCGGGTTGTCGACGTGTGCGCCCGCTGTCGCACCGTGGTCGAACCGACCGACGCGACCGCAGTCGAGACCGACGTCATCGTGTACAACCTCGGACTCAACGACGGCGTGGGTGGCCCGTTCGTGAACGTCGACGTGGTCGATCTCGAGCTGCTGCCCGGCGTTGTGGCGGTCGCAGTGCCGCCCGGCCACGACGCGTCCGGCGCGTCCGCACGAATGCCGCTCGGCCGCGATGTGCCCGTGATCGTCGATGATGACGCCGCGGCGCCGTGGCTCGTGATCCCGGCGCACAACTCCGCCGCTCTCGACTTCGCCCGCCGCCAGAATTTGACACCGCTGCCAGTGCTCAACCTCGATGGCACGGTGGTCGTGGAAGGTCCGCTGGCCGGGCTGGCTCGGTTCGCGGCCCGCGCCGCGGCAAGCGAAATCGTGGCGGCCGAAGGCGCTATCGCCTACGAGGTCGCCGCGTCGGTGGATCAGCTTCGTTGTGGTCGCTGCGCGACGTCGCTGGTTCCCGTACTCGGCTGGCACTGGTTCTTGCGCACTGCCGACCTCGAAGTCGCGGCCGCGGATGCGATGCGCAGTGGTGACGTGGTGCTCGACGACGTCGATGCCCGCGACCGGTTCGTCGACCGCGCCGAACGGGCCGACTCGTGGTGTCTGTCGCACCAGGTGTGGGCGGGCGACGCGGTGCCGGCCGCACGCTGCACCGACTGCGGACAGGTGGCGGTTACGGCCGCACCCTCGTCGTCGTGCGGCAAATGCATGGGTGAACTCGTGTCGACCGAAGACGTGCTCGACGCTCGTTTCGTTGCCGCGCTGTGGCCGTTGGCCCACGCCGGATGGCCCGACGACGAACGGGCGCCGGCGGAGGCGGCGCCGACCACCACCGTGTTCGCGAGCCCCGATGACATCACCGGCTTTGCTTTGCCAGTTGCCGCGCTCGGGCTGCGCCTCGCCGGCGTCGTGCCCTTCGGCGAACTCGTCTGCGTGCGCGTGCCAAACGGCCAAGACGGCAACAGCGACCCCGCACAACCGTGAATCTCGGCCAAGCCGAGGCATTCCTCGACGAACACATCAACCTCGAGAAAATGCTCCTAGGCGAGCGGGCCACTACGCCGACACTCGATCGCATTCGCGAGTTACTCGGTCTGCTCGCCGATCCCCAGCGCCAGTACCCGGTCATCCACGTCACCGGCACGAACGGAAAGACGTCGACGTCGCGTGCGATCAGCCGCCTGCTCGCCGCGCACGACCTGTCCATTGGTACCTATACGAGCCCACACCTCGTGTCGGTCACCGAACGCCTTCTGTGGAACGGCGAGCCGATCAAGGGCCACGAGTTCGGTGCGGTGATGGAACAGATAGCGCGGCTCGAGCCCATGCTCGCTGACCGGCCGACGTGGTTCGAACTCGTCACCGCGGCAGGTTTCGCGTGGTTCGCGGACCTCGCCGTCGATGCCGCGGTTGTCGAGGTCGGTCTCGGCGGCACGTGGGACGCGACCAACGCGGCCGATGGTGACGTCGCAGTGATCACGTCGATCGGGCTCGACCACACCGAGTTCCTGGGTGACACGCCGGAGTCGGTTGCCGCCGAGAAGGCGGGCATCATCAAACCCGACGCGTCCGTGATCGTCGGTTACGTCGACGACGGGCCCGCCCAAGTGATTGACGATGCCGCGGCTAAGGCCGGTACCGCTCAGTTGTTGCACGCGGGCGAAGAGTTCGGTGTGATTAGCGATCGCGTGGCGGTTGGCGGGCGCCTCGTGTCGATCCGTACGCCGCTCGACGTGTACCACGAACTCTTTATGCCGCTGCATGGCGCGCATCAAAGCGAAAACCTCGCCGTCGCGCTCGCCGCGACCGAAGCGTTCTTCGGCCGACGCCTCGCTGAAGACGTGGTGCAGTCCGCGCTAGCCGGGCTGACGTCGCCGGGCCGTCTCGAAGTGATCAGCCGTCAGCCCCTCGTGATCGTGGACGGCGTGAAGAACGAACAGGGCGCCACCGCGGCCAGGGCAGCACTCGACGAAGAGTGGTCCACCGTGTCGCCCCGCGTGCTCGTGGTCGGGATGCTCCAGGGCAAGGGCAAGGACCCGGTCCGGCTCCTCGAAGCGCTCGGCGCCACGAGCGCCTCGCT
>JACCXE010000393.1 GCA_013697265.1 Actinomycetota bacterium
AGCGGCAGCGCGGCGGCAACCAACAGCGCCCAACCGAACGGCGCGCCGCCGAGGCGGCCGGTCTCGAGCCGCAGCGCAGCCCCGAACGACAACGCCCGGCTCGGCGATAGACCGGGGCCGAACAGCGCATGGCTCAGCCCGTCGGGGTGCAGCATCGTGAGCGACCATGGCGCGAGCAGTAACAGCGCGACGCCGACACCGAACCCCGCCACCGACAACGCCCGGCGCCCGTCACCCGGCGCCCGCACCAGGAGGGATCCGACGAGCACGCCGAGCGCGAGCAGGAGTGTCATGGCGAGCACACCCGGCGCGAACGCGGCGGCGACACCGAGCATCAGTGCCACCCCAAGGCCCGACCGCCATTCGAACAGGAACGGTGCGCGGTGGCGCCCGTCGGCCGGCTCCGCGGCGCGCTCGCCCATGCCTTCGGCGCCGGCGCGCATGCGGGCCAACAGCCAGGGCGCAACGGCGTACGCGATTAATCCGTCCCAGCGGCCGCGGGCCAACGACGCGTAAGGGAGGGGCACGACCGCATACGCCGCGAGCCCGACCAGGCCGGCGCGGGGCACTTCGACGCTGCGGGCCAGCCGAAACGCGCCGAACAGACCGAGCGGCACGAGGCCGAGGATGAGCACCTTCTGCGCGGCGCCGACTGCTCCGAACAAGATCGCTCCGGCGAAGCCGAGGAAGGCCAAGGCCGGCGGGGCGGGCGACTCGGCGCCCAGCCCGGTTAAGCGCCAGCCGCTGAAGAACTGGCGGAACAGACTGCCGACCGCGGGCGACGGAGCGAACTGGCCCACTGCGGGCAGGTTGCCCGACAACAGCCCGCGGGTACCTACGAGCAGAACGAGGGCAACGGCGCCCCACGCGATCAGCGCGCTGCGGGAACCCGCGATCTCTTTTAGAAGTCCGGCGCCTGATTCGGCAAAAGCGCGGGCGCGGTCTTCGCCGTGCAACTGGCCGCGGATGAACCGGTTTATGCGGGCAAAGCCCCGCGTCTGCAGTCGTCGGATCTCGCTGTCGGGCAACAACCGCGTGGCGTTGACGCGCTTGCGCGACTCGCGAACGCCGCGGATGTCGCGCAAGACGTCGTACCAACCGCCAACGACCGACGCTGCGACGCGGCGACGGCCGGCGAGCAGCGCGTAGACGAGTTCGCCGAGCTGCACGATGATGACCTGGGGCACGATGCGAACCAGATGCATCGGCGTGTAGTTCGTGAACACCATGCGAATCCGGTGGCGAACTTCGGCCGCTCGCACCTCATCGCGGTGCCGGGCGATGTCACGTTTCTCGCGGTCGTCGCCCCCCATTCCTGACCGGTATCCGCCGACCGTCGCTTCACGGTGCGAGGCCCGCGCCGCCGGCGCCGCCATTACGCGGGCTCCCGCGATTTGGGCTCGCCAGCAAAAGTCGATGTCTTCGCCGTGGGGCCACAACTTCGGCTCGAAGCCACCCAATGTGATGGCGAGGTCGGCCCGCACCAGCATCACCGCGCCGTCGACGGCGAACACGTCGCGCACCGCGTCGTGCTGTTCTTGGTCCAGTTCACCTGGGTCGATGAGCGGCGCGACTACGCCGGTCTTGTCGATGGTGAGACCGGCAGACGTAATCCGGAAGTGGTCGTCCCAGTCGACGAGCTTGGGCCCGATCACGCCGGCGTTAGAGCGGTAGGCCTCTTCGACGAGAAGGCGAACCGCGTCGGGCGCGAGCGCGGCGTCGTCGTGGCAGAACAACAGGTACGACGCGCCTTGCACCATGCCGAGCGCTTCGTTGGCGGCACGGGCCCAGCCCGGGTCGGCGGCCAGCCGCCTAACGAATGCCTCGGGCGCGACCGCGGCCACCCGGGAGGTCGGGTCGACGTCAGATGCCGCGTCGATCACGAGCACCGACAGGTTCTCGTAGTCCTGAGCGCTCAAGGCGGCGAGCGCCGAGTCGAACCAGTCTCCCGGATCGTGCGTGACCACTACGGCCACTACGGGAGGGGGCGCCGCGAGCTCGGGCTCGGCAGACGGGTCAACATCCATGAGGCGCAAGAACCTAGTTGGAGCAACCCCTTTTGCTAACTGAGACCGCGCTTGCAAAAGTTACTCAAAAGGTGTACCTTAGTTAGCAACGGGTAGCGCTAGTTCACCCAACTTCTCAGGAGAACTCCCATGAACGTTTCCGACAACCTCCGCGACGCCGCTTACATCGCCATCGGCATGAGCGTGATCGGTGTGCAACGGGCACAGGTGCGCCGCGAAGAACTCGGCAAGCAGCTGGCCGAACAGCGCACCTCGATCGAGGCCCGCGTCAACGAGGTGCGCTCGACTTTCGAGACCCGGGGCGCCGAAGCCGTAAAGCTCGTGAGCGACGTGATCAAGGAGGCCGACGCCCGCGTCGAGCCCGTGATCAAAGCGGTCGAAACGCAGGTGCGCAGCGTGCTCGCGCCCACCGCCTCCTCCCCCGCCTAACCCGCAATCGCGGCGATCACGTCGCGCAGCGTGTCGTCGAGGGTGTAGTTCGGCGTCCAACCCGTGGCGGCGCGAATCCGGGTGTTGTCCCCCACCATCACGGGCACGTCGACCGGTCGCATCAGCGCCGGATCAACCTCGAGTTTCAGGTCCGCGCTCGCAATCGCTAGCAACCGATGGGCCAGGTCTTCGACTGACACGTCTGTGCCTGAGCACACGTTGTAGGCCTGACCGCGTTCCCCCTTGTCCACCAGCATCCGGTAAGCGCGCACGACGTCGCGCACATCGGTGTAGTCGCGCCGAGCCGACAGGTTTCCGACACGGATGGGCGCGTCGCCGCCCGCCTTCATCGCGTCGACGATGCGCGACGCGATGTCGTTCACCACGAAGCGGCCACTTTGCCCGGGCCCGATGTGATTGAACGAGCGGGCCCGAATGACCGGCACGTCGAATCCGGCGTCGTACTGCACCCCGAGGTACTCGGCGGCCACCTTGCTCGCCGCATAGGGGGTGACGGGGTGCAGCGGATGGTCCTCGGTGATCGGCACGTCGGCGGGCGTGACCGGGCCGTACACCTCGGCTGACCCGATGAGCAGCACGCGGGGTTTGGGGTCAATGCGGCGGGCCGCCTCGAGCACGCGCAGCGATCCGACCGCGTTGACGTCGAAGGTGCGGGCCGGGTCGGCCCAGCTCTCGCCGACGTGGGCCAGCGCCGCGAGGTGGTAGATCGCATCGGGGCGGGCGTCGTCGATCGCGGCAGTAAGCGCGGCGGCGTCGTCGAGATCCACTTCGCGTTGCTCGGGCGCGATCACCTCGTCGCCGCAGGCGTCGAGATGCGCGAGCAGGTACGGGCCCACGAAGCCGTGGCCGCCGGTGACGAACGCGCGCATGCGGTGACCCTAGAAGGCGGGGCCGAGGCTCATGTCACGAGTGCGCTCCTCGAGCCCGGTTCGCACCGCGACAACCGGATTGGCTCGGCGCAACGCCGCCGGGTGACGTAGGGCGAGCCGGGCAACCGTCGCTAGGTTCAACGCGAGAGGGCGCGGGGCAACCAGGCCGCGGAGGCCCTCGTGACGGGAGACGGTCGCCAGCCGATTTCGCAGTGATTGGGCCTCGACGAAGTCGGCGTCCGCGGTGTCGCTTCCGCGTCTGTGCGTTGCGGTGGCGGCCGGCGTATGCCCAAAGGTCCAGCCCCGCCGGCGTAGGCGCCAGGCGATCTCGACGTCGTCCCAATACACGAACAGCCACGCCCACCACGGATCCGGCCCGACGCTGTCGAGCGCGGCCCTCCGCCACAGCGCGGCGGCCCCTGAGACCCCGAAGGGTTCGGAACTCGGCGACGGTGAGGCCCGCATGCGGTCGCGGTCAACTGCCTGGCGAGCAGGCGTGAGCTCGATACCAGTCGAGTCGATGGCGCCGTGAGGCAGGCGCAACGTGCCCGTGACCGCGGCCGACCTGCCGTCGGATTCCAGCGCGGCGACGCAGGCCCGCACATAGTCGGCGTGCAGTTCGCAATCGGCGTTGAGGCTCAGGAGGTACGGGGCAGTAGTCAGCGCGTACGCCTGGTTCATCGCCGCGGCGTACCCGACGTTGGTCGCGTTGTGCACGTACTCGACGTCGACGCCGGCGGCGATGGAGGCCACGGAATCGTCGAGCGAGTTGTCCACGATCAGCACTCGGCCGATCGGCGCGGTCTGGGCTCGCAGCGCCTCGAGGCACGCCGGTATGTCGGTCCCGCCGCCGTACGTAACGATCGCGACGTCGACCTGGCTCATGCACCCGCCCAGCGCAGACCGCAGATCTCGTTTGTGCCGAGCGCCACGTTGCCCTCGGGCGAAGCCACGAGAATGAAGTCCCGTTCGTCACCGAAGAACCATTGGCCGCGACTGAGGTACACCGGCACGGCGAGAACGACCGCCAACGAAGCCAGGTGGATCCATGTCCACAAGCGCTCGTCCGACGCGTCCGGCTGCCCCGCTTGCTCCATTGCCTCATCTTGGCCGCCGATCTCACAACCGAGCGCCATGGGGTCGTCCCCTAGAATCGATCGGTGCCTTTCGACCTCGATCTCGTGATCGTCGGTGGCTGCGGACGGGTGGGCTTGCCCCTCGGCCTCGCGTTCGCCGATCGCGGCCTGTCCGTCGCGCTGTACGACCTCAGCGAACGCGCCGTGGGTCAAGTGACCAACGGCGAGATGCCATTCGCCGAGGACGGCGCCGACGAGGTGATGGCCCGCGTCGGCTCACAGCTGTTGGCCACCATGGACCCATCCGACGTAAGCCGGGCCGAGCACGTCGTGGTGGTGATCGGCACCCCCGTCGACGAGCACCTCGACCCCCGACCCACCGCCGTGCCCAACGCGATCGAGGCGCTCGCCCCGCATCTGCGCGACGGCCAGCTACTCGTACTGCGCTCGACTCTGTACCCGGGGGTCACGGCGATGGTCGAGAAGCTAATCGCGCGCCTCGGCGTGAAGGTCGAGGTCGCTTTCTGTCCTGAGCGCATTGCCGAGGGTGCCGCGCTGCGCGAATTGTTCGACTTGCCTCAGATCGTGGCGAGCCGAACGCCTACCGGTCAGGCCCGAGCCGAGAAGCTGTTCAGCGCCCTCACCGCCTCGACGGTTCCGCTGTCCCCCGAAGAAGCCGAGTTGGCCAAGCTCTTCACCAACACCTGGCGCTACATCAAGTTCGCCACGGCCAATCAGCTGTTCATGATCGCCAACGACTTTGGCCTCGACTTCGGCCGTATCCGCGCTGCGATGACCTTTGACTATCCGCGGGCCGCGGACTTGCCGGGTGCCGGCTTCGCGGCCGGGCCGTGCCTGCTCAAAGACACGATGCAGTTGGCCGCGTTCAACAACAACAACTTTGTGCTCGGCCACGCTTCGATGATGGTCAACGAGGGTTTGCCCCTCTACATCGTGTCGAAGATGGAAGAGTCTTTCGAGCTGGCCGACTGCACGGTTGGCGTGCTCGGCATGTCGTTCAAGGGCGGCAGCGACGACACCCGCGACTCGCTGGCCTACAAGCTGCGCCGGATTTTGCGCTTCAAGGCCCGCAACGTGCTGTGCACCGATCCCTACGTCACCACCGACGAAAGCCTCGTTCCGCTTGAAACCGTGCTGAGGGAAGCCGATGTACTGATCATCGCCGCGCCCCACCCGGCGTACCGAGACCTGCCGACCACCACGCCGCTCGTAGACGTGTGGGGTTTCACAGGCGCGAGCACGCAAGTATGATCCGGGCGGGCGAACCGCGGGTTTCGGTCGTGGTAACGGCATACGAGGAGGGCGACGCGATCCTGCCCCACCTCGATCGCATCTTCGAAGCCGTGAGGCTGCCGTGCGAAGTGCTGGTGGTGTGCGACAGCCCCGATGACTCCACGATGCCGTGTATCGAGAAGTACGCCCGCAGCGAACC
>JACCXE010000404.1 GCA_013697265.1 Actinomycetota bacterium
CGAGCTTGAAGCGCGACACCTTGTAGAAGTGGCCCTCGAAGTCGACGCGCTCACCCGATAGGCACGCTTTGACCAGCGACAGGTATTCCACGACTTGCGCGACGGGCCGGTCGCCGTATGTCGCGCCGTGCCACTGACCGGCCACGACGGGCGACGAGATGCCGACGCCGAGCCACACGTCGCGCTCAGGCGCCAGCGCCTGAAGCGTGGCCGCCGCCATCGCCGCGAGCGGCGGTGTGCGTAACTGCAGCGCCAGCACACCGGTACCCAGGCTCAGCCCGGGCGCGGCCTGCGAACAAGCCGACAGCATCGCGAAGGCATCGGGGCCGGTTACTTCGGCTGTCCACAACGACGCGTAACCGAGCTCCTCCGCCCGACGGGCGACATTTACGCCCATTCTCGGACCAAGGGTCATCAAAGGTGCAAGCGTGACGCCGGTAGGCAGAACTGTGACGGAAGACACGCGTACGACCGTAGTGAACCGCGTATGTTTTTAACTCTTGCGAATCACTTTTTGCGGCGTGCGGGGCTCGACACCCGCGCCCGGTCGTCTCTTTGCCCACTACGGCGGCAACACAAGTTGCGTGGCTATCACGGCCGCGGACGCCGTGGACCCAACGCTCGTGCTCGACGCGGGCACGGGGCTGAACCGGCTTTCGCAAGACCTCGGTGGCCGCCCTTTTCGGGGCTCGATCCTGTTGGGCCACTTGCACTGGGACCACACGCATGGCCTGCCGTTCTTTCCCGCCGGCGACAACCCAGACGCCGAGGTGACGCTGTACCAACCCGAGCAGGGCGACGCGCTCGAGGTGTTGAGCAAGGTCATTTCGCCGCCGCACTTCCCGATCACGCCTCGCGAACTGCGCGGCAGCTGGAACTTCCGCTCGCTTGAGGTTGGCAAGCACGACATCGAGGGCTTCGAGGTGCAGTGCCTCGACATCCCGCACTCGGGCGGGCGCACTTTCGGCTTCCGGGTGTCCGATGGCATCTCGACCATCGCGTATATGTCGGACCACGGGCCGATCGCGCTCGGTGAGGGGCCCAACGGCGACGGCGAGTTTCACGAGGGCGCACTCGAACTGGCCCGCGACGCCGACCTGCTCATCCACGACGCGCAGTACACCAAGAGTGAGTTCGCGTCACGGGCCCACTTCGGCCACTCGACGATTGACTACGCGATCGAGTTAGGCAAGCGCGCCGGAGCAGCCAAAGTGGTGCTGTACCACCACGACCCGTCTCGCACCGACGACCAGATCGACGCGATCGTGGCGGTGAACCAGCACCATACCGTGCGGGTTATCGCCGCGGCTGAGGGCCTGTCGCTCGACCTGCGCAACCGGCATCACACCGCCGTCGCCGTTTAGAACGCGGCCGGGCAGACACGGCGAAAGTCGCACCGCTCGCACCAACCGCCCGCGTTCGTACTCGACGTATGCGCGTCGATTTGGCTCACCGCCTCGCGCAGCCAGAGCCGCGCCGCTTCGATGCGCGCCGGTGATACGTCGACCGACACGGTTACCGCGGGCACCCCGTCGCTTTGGAGGTACACGAAGCTCGCCCGCAGCTGCTCGGGGTCGAACTTGAAGGTGTCGGCCGCCGCGATCGCGTAGATGAGCATCTGCGTCGCGGCCGATGGATCGCCTTGCACCGGAGGGCGGCCGGTCTTGAAGTCGACGAGTTCGATGGTGCCGTCGGGATGGGCGTAGATCGCGTCGACCCGCCCTCGCACCATGTGGCCGCCTACGAACAAATCGAACTGTGCCTCGGCGCTAATCGGGGCGTGGTCGGCGTAAGCGGATTCCGTGAACGATCGACGCAGGCCGGCGACCACGCCGGCGGACTCGCCCGTGACGTGTTCGTGGTCGACCAGCACACCCTGGGGGCCGTGGCGGGTTTCGATCCATCGGTGCACCGCGGTGCCGATCGTGGCCGCGTTCGACCCCCGCCGGGGCAGGGGGCGGACGACGGTCCAGTGGAACTGGCGCGGGCAGCGGGCGAAGGACACCAGCGCACTGACCGACAGTGCGAAGGGCGCGGGACGGGCGGGCGGAGCCGGCGGCGGAACGGCGTCGAACAAGGTCATGGCGATCTCCACCGGCGCGGCGGTTTTCTTGCCTCTGGTTTTGGGTGGCGGCGGCGGGGGTGGCACCGCGGCTGCGGCCTCGCGCCGATAGGCCTCCATCGCGACAACCCGCGGGTCGCGGTCGGCCGGCTCGTTGCGATATCGCTGTTGCACCAGATCTGTCTGGTCGGCGACGAACTCGTAAAGCTCGGACGGCCCTTGCGGGGTGACGGGCCCGGAGTACCACTGCGCGCTAGACAGCACGAGCCGGCGCCGGACTCGCGTGCAGGCGACGTAGAACAGTCGCCACTCTCCGGCCCGATTTCGGTTTTTCACGAGTTCGGCCATGGCGGTGCCGGTGACGTCGGCCCAGTGCGGCAGGTTCTCGGTGTCTTCGCGCACCCACCAGGGCAGCGCGGCTTGCGATGTTTCCGGGTTGTCGCCGCCCCGGCTGCGGCTCGGGAACTTGTTCTGGGCCAAGCCCGGCACCCAGACCTCATCGAACTCGAGACCCTTGGCTTGGTGGATCGTCATCACTTTCACCGCGTCGATGTCGCCCGGCGTCGCTTCGCCCAGTTCCTCTTCGCTTTCCATCACCATGGCGATGTAGTCGACGAATTCGGCCAGGCCGCTG
>JACCXE010000405.1 GCA_013697265.1 Actinomycetota bacterium
CGTTAGCGAACCCGTGGCCCGCGCTCGCCTGGCTGGTCGTGTCCTACGTGGCGCTCGCCCGGTTGCGCCGCGGCCGCTTCTCGTAGGCTCCGGCCGAAGCGGCGTAACCCGAGGGGGAGAATCAGAAGTGGCTCAAGCAACACCAGACGTGCTCGCGCTGCACACCGCGGCCGGCCCGGACAAGGTGGCGGTCATCGACGGGGACCGGGTGGTGAACCGTCGTGATTTCAACGCGATGGTCAACCGGTACGGCAACGTCATGCTCGCTGCCGGCGTGAAGGCGGGCGAGAAGGTGCTCTGGGTCGGCGAGAACAGCCTTGAGGTCGTTGCGATCAACCACGCGGCGCGCAAGGTAGGCGCGGTGTGCGTGCCCATGAATTACCGGCTCGCGCCGGACGAGGCGCAGTATGTAATCGACAACTGTGACGCCGCGATCGTGCTGTTCGACGTCGAGCAGACCGACCAGCTCGAGGCGATTCACGGCGATTGCAAACGGGTGCGGGAGTGGTACTGCTTCCGCAGCGAAGGCAAGGCACCCGGGTGGTCGCAGGACTACGACGCGCTCACCGAAGCGGCGACCACCGACGAGCCCGTCGCAGTGGGCCAAGACGTCACCGCGGGCACGACGATGATCTACACGTCGGGCACGACCGGCAAGCCGAAGGGCACGGTGCGCCGTACCGAGCCGAGCAAGTACGCGGGCGACTATGTGGCGCTGGTGGGTTGGGTGCCCGACGACGTGTACCTCACGACCGGTCCGCTGTATCACTCGGCCCCCCTCGGCTTCATGATGTTGGTGCAGGCCCTCGGCGGCTCGGTGGTGGTGCAGCGTCACTTCGACGCAGAGGACTGGTTACGCCTCATCGAGAAGCATCAGGTCACCACGTCGTTCTCCGCGCCGACGCCGGTTCGCCGCGTCGTCGACCTGCCCGAGGAGACTCGCAGCAAGTACGACGCGTCGTCGATGACGCGGCTGATCGCGAACGCGGCGCCGTGGCCCTTCGAGCTGAAAAAGAAGTACGTCGAGCGCGTGAACGACTACTCGTTGTTCGAGGTCTACGGCTCGACTGAACTCGGGGTGAACACGATGCTGTTGCCGCCCGACCAGATGCGCAAGCCCGGTTCGTGCGGCCGACCGATTCCTGGCGTCGAGGTCAAGTTGTTCGACGACGATGGCAACGAAGTGACCGAGCCCATGGCGCCGGGTGAGCTCTACGTGCTCAGCGACGCGACGTTCGCCACCTATTACAAGGACCCCGAGAAGTACGACAAGGGCAAGCGGGGCGACTTCATGACCGTTGGCGATGTGGCCTACAAGGACGACGAGGGCTTCTTCTACATCTGCGACCGCAAGAACGACATGATCATTTCGGGCGGCGTGAACATCTACCCAGCCGAAATCGAGGCGGTGCTCGTTGCCCATCCGCAGATCGCGGATGCAGCGGTGTTCGGCATCCCCGACGAGGAGTGGGGCGAGGCGGTGCACGCGGTGATCACGACGTACGACGGATCTGATGTCGAGCAGGCCGCGCTCGAGCGGTTCTGCCGCGACCACCTAGCCGGCTACAAGGTGCCGCGCTCCCACGTGTTCATGGCCGAGATCCCCCGCAGTGCGTCGGGCAAGATCCTCAAGCGCGAACTGCGCGAGCCCTACTGGGAAGGCCGCTCGTCCCGAGTCGGATGAGCGAGCTGGACGACGACCCAGGCTGGCCGTTTGATTGGCGGGTCGTGGTCAGTATGGGCGTGCCGGTGTTCATCCTGCGGCGTCACCGCCGAGCCGACGGTGACGGGTTGGTCGCGTTACGGCAAACGGTGATGAGTTACATCGTCGGCCTCGTCCCCTTTTTCCTCGTTTCGATTGCTCGAGGCGCGCGTGACGTCACGCCGCGGCAGCTATACGTCGCAGTGGCGTGCCCCGTCGTCGCCGTCTTCCTTCGGTTCGTCCTCGAGCGGTGGCGCCGACTCAGGCGAGTCTGGAACGGGATCAGAATGGGCTTGGGCAATCGCGGCTTCAAAGCTGTCGCCTCCGGCGAGTCGCTTCGGGCGGGGGCAGCCGCCTGAAGTGTTGTAGTACGCTACAACGTGTGACGATGACCGTGATGGAAGTCGCCAAGCGGTTGCACAAGAACCCCGAGACGATTCGGAGGTGGATCCGCGAGGGCAAGCTGCCCGCACAAAAGATCGGGTCCCAGCACTTCATCGAAGAAGGCGATGTCGCAGCGCGCGAGATTGACGATGACGCGACGTTGCCGACCCGGTTCACTCGGACGTTTTGGGGTGGCCCGATGCCAGATTGGGCGGCAGCGGTGCGCGAGTCGCGACGCGGGCATTGAAGTCGGTTATCGACGCGTCGGCGACGCTCTATCTCCTCTCGACTGAGGATGCGCATGACGCATTCGAGCGGTTGCGGCCTATTGCGCCGTCGCTGATGTGGAGCGAAGCGACGTCGGTCATCAATGAGCGGCGGTGGCGCGGCGAACTCGACAGCGCGATCGCTTCAGCGCTGCTGGATGCGCTTCTCGGCGCGGCGATCGAGAGGCACGAGGCCGTCGACCTGTATAGGTCGGCTACTGACGTCGCACACCGACTCGGCTGGGCGAAGGTCTATGACGCGCAGTACGTCGCGATGGCCGAAGCCTCCGACCTGCCGCTCGTCACAATCGACCATCGACTTCGGCGCGGAGCATCCCGTCTCGTCACCGTGCTCACGCCCGACGAGGCGCTCGCATAGAGCGCTGCGCGAGGCTGCGGCCATGGGTAAGAACATGGACCGGTGGTTGGGCGACGGCGGGATGCCGATCATCGACGCGATTGGCGGCAGCATCGACACCTATGGCGACGGGTGGGCCGAAGGCAAATGGGTGCCAACGAAGATGGCGTGCAACCCGCACGACGGGGTGCAGGCCGGCGTCTACGCCGTGATGCTCGACGCGGCGATGAACTTCGCGATCAACGCGTCGCTCGACGGTAAGGACCGTACGAAGGCGACGCTCGAAATGAAGACCGACTGCATGAAGGGCGCCGCGCTGGGCGACACGTTGAGCGTGCGGGGCCAGGTCGACCGAATGACGAAGGTGGTCGCCTTCTCGTCGGCCGAGGTGCGCAACGAGGCGGGCGACTTGATCTGTCGTTCGACCGGCACGTTCATGGTGCACCGCGCCGAACCCGCGTAGCGATGACCGAACCGATCCCGTTCACCGTCGACATTTCCGACGCGCAGATCGAAGACCTCAAGCAGCGGCTCAACAACACGCGGTTCCCCGAACCGGAAACGGTGGAGGACTGGTCCCAGGGCGTGCCGCTGGCCTACGTCCAAGAGATCTGCAACTACTGGGCCGACGAGTACGACTGGGCGTCGCGCCAAGCCGGTCTGAACCGGTTCCCGCAGTTCAAGACGCCGCTCGACGACCTCAACATTCACTTCATCCACGCCCGGTCCCCGAACGAGAACGCGCTGCCGTTGCTGATGACTCACGGCTGGCCCGGCTCGGTCGTCGAGTTCATGAAGGTGATCGAACCGCTGACGAACCCGCCCGACGGTGCCGACGCGTTTCACGTGATCTG
>JACCXE010000408.1 GCA_013697265.1 Actinomycetota bacterium
GTGGCCGACCGAGGACTCAACTAAATAGTCGTCGCCAAGGAAGCCCGCGATGGTGCGCGCCTTGGCAGGGGACTCAACGATGACGAGGGGTTTGGCCATAACTCTTTTTCCAGCGTTGGCAGACGAAGTGCTCGCTGTCAAACGCCGGATTCCCAGACGGACCTTCTAGCCTGCCGCCCGATGTCCAACTTGCTGAACCCGCACGACCTGATCGAGACGTTCGGCACCATCGGTCTGATCCTCGTGATTTTCGCCGAATCGGGCCTGCTCATCGGCTTCTTTCTGCCCGGCGATTCGCTGTTGTTCACCGCCGGTTTGCTCGCCAGTCAGGGCAAGCTCAACCTCGCCGTAATCGTCATCGGATGCGCGTTGGCGGCCGTAATCGGCGATCAAGTGGGCTACCAGTTCGGCAAACGCGTGGGCCCCACCTTGTTCCGGCGGCCCGACTCACGGTTGTTCAAACAGGAGTACGTGGAGCAGGCGCAGGGCTACTTCGACCGGTATGGATCGCGAACGATCGTGCTGGCGCGTTTTGTGCCGATCGTGCGCACGTTCGCCCCGATCGTGGCCGGCATCGGCACCATGAAATGGCGCACGTTCGCCACCTACAACGTGATCGGCGGCGTCGTCTGGGCCGCAGGCGTAATCATGCTCGGCAACATCCTGGGCAAGACCGTGCCATCCATCGACAAGTACCTGCTGCCCGCCATCGCGGTGATTGTTTTCCTCTCTCTGTTACCTGTCTTGCTCGAAATCCGTCGGGCGCGGCGCGAACGCTCGTAATTCACACGCTGTCCACAGGCTTTGACGTCTTGTGCTCCACAGGCCAAGAGGCGCACCGTGGACGCTCTGGTCATAACGGCTCCTCACCTTGCTGCTGAGTTGCGCCGACGGCGCTGTAGGCGCGCGCTGGTCGAATTACTCGAGCAGACCAACGACACCACGTGGGTGCCAGACGATCTGCGCCGCGCCCCCACCAACTTGTTGGTGCTCGCCGCGATGAACCTGGCCAACAGGCACGCCTCCGACTGAGGCAGCCGGCACCGTCCTAGCGTGCGGGACGTGAGCACTCTTCCGTCCTATGACGACCTGCCCGAGGGCACCTCGTGGCACGTGTGGCCCGGCAACGAGGTGTACGGCACGCTCAACCTGCTGACGCCCGAACGGGCGGTGGCGGGCGCCGCGCTCGTGCAAACCGGCGAAACCTTTCCGCTCAATTGGAACATGGAGTTGCCCGGTCCCCCGCTGTTCGGGCGTGAGGCGTTCCAGCACCAGGTCAATACCGGATCGTCGTCACGAGACGACGTGCTGCAGAACTGGAACACGCAGTCTTCGAGTCAGTGGGACGGGTTCCGTCACGTCTTTCATCCGACGCTGGGCAACTACGGCGGCATTGGCGACGAGGGTCACGGCATGCACTTCTGGGCCCGCAAGGGAATTGTGGGCCGAGGCGTGCTGGCCGACGTCGCCCGGTGGCGCGCCGACCAGGGTCGTCCTCTCGACCCGAGTTCACCCGACGCGATCGAGCCATCGGATCTTGACGGCTGCCTCGCCGCGCAAGGCGTGACGCTCGAGGTGGGCGACGTGTTGCTCGTGCACACCGGGTGGATGCGGTGGTACGTGGAGCTGGATGACAACGCGCGCGCCACCCTGGTGAGCGAACTTGCTACCCCCGGGTTGCGGCCGGGCCGGGCCACCGCAGCCTGGCTGTGGGACAACCACGTCGCCGCAGTCGCAGCCGACAACCCGGCGGTCGAGGTGTGGCCGGCCGGCGCGCTGCTTAGCCCTGAGGACCGGGCCACCGTGCGCGATCGGCCCGACGCGATCGGCGAGTTCTTCGGGCACTTCCACTTCTTGCCCATGCTCGGCATCCCGCTGGGCGAGATGTTCAACCTGCCGGCGCTGGCCGACGCGTGCGCCGCGGACGGGCGCTACGACTTCATGTTCACGTCGGCGCCGCTCAACCTCTTGCACGGCGTCGCCTCGCCCCCCAACGCGCTCGCGATTCGCTAACCAACGCGAACTGGTAGCCAGAACCGGGCGGGAAACACCCAATTCTGACTACCCAGTTGGTGAGGCTTTGGTTTCTGCTGAGCTGCGTTAGCGGGGGGCAGCCTTCTTCGCCGGAGCCTTGCGGGCCGAGCTGGCCTTCTTGACCGCTTCGGTGCTGGCGACGACGGGCGCGTCGGCCAACGCAGGAGCAACCGGTGCGGCCGAGGCATCAGCGGCTGCGCCGAACGTTTCGCCGCCGCCGAATTCGCCCGTATCACGCTTGGAGAACCCGATGGCGCCGATGAGGATCAGCAGCGAGACGCCCGCGATGGCGTAGCGACCACCGTCGTTGTCCTGCATCTTGATCACGGCCGGCAGGATCAGCAGCGACACCAGGTTCATCACCTTGATGAGCGGGTTCAACGCGGGGCCGGCGGTGTCCTTGAACGGGTCGCCGACGGTGTCACCGATAACCGCAGCCTTGTGCGCTTCGGAGCCCTTGCCGCCTTCGTTGCCGTCCTCGATGTACTTCTTGGCGTTGTCCCACGCACCACCGGAGTTCGACAGGTAGTTCGCCATTAGCTGGCCGGTGAGGATGACCGCGGCGAGAAACGCTCCGAGGGCCTGGTAGCCGATGCCGAAGCCGATGATGGCCGGGGTGAGAACCGCGAGCAGCGCCGGGGTGGCGAGCTCGCGCAGCGACGCCTGCGTGCAGATGTCGATGACGGGCGCATAGTCGGGGCGCTTGGTGCCGGCCATGATCATTCCGTCGGCGAACTGACGACGCACTTCCTGCACCACGACGCCGGCGGTACGGCCGACAGCGCGGATGGCGAGGGAGCTGAACATGAAGGCGATAGAGCCACCGACGAGCAGACCGATGAAGGTCTTCGGGTCGGCAACGTTGATCGTGAGCAGCCGGTTGTCGAACACGCCGCGCGGGCCGGTAAGGAGCCTGTCGATCTGCTCACGCGGCAACAGTTCGCCGGCCGCCGTCTCGATGTACGAGGCGAACAACGCGACCGCGGCGATAACCGCCGAGCCGATGGCGAAGCCCTTGGTGACGGCCTTGGTGGTGTTACCGACGGCATCGAGGCTGACCATGATGCGCTCGGCCTCGCCGGAGAACTCGCCCGACATTTCGGCGATACCAGCGGCGTTGTCGGCCACCGGACCGAACGTGTCTTCGGACACGATCACGCCGGTGGTAGCGAGCATGCCCATGCCGGTCAGAGCGACTAGGTAGAGCGACAGCTGGAGGTTGCCGCCGCCGAGCGAGATGGCCGCGCCGATGGCGACAGCGATGGCGATGATGGCGTAGACGGAACTCTCAAGACCCGAAGCTGTACCGGCCAGGACCGTTGTCGCGGGACCGGTGCGGGCCGCCTTGGCGATGTCTTGCACTGGCGCGTAGTGCGTGCCGGTGAAGTATTCGGTCAGACGGCTGACGCCCTGCGCCAGCACGATGCCGATGACGACCGCAAAGAAGCACTTCCAGCCGACGTTGTTGGTGTCGCCGGCGAGGTTGGTGTTCTTGACGTAACCCAGGGCCAGGATCAGCGTGCCGATGATGGTGATGACCGAGGCGGTGAGGAAGCCACGGTTGATCGGCTTGAGCGCGTTGGTCTCGCCTTCCTTCGCCCTAACGGCGTAGACACCGGCGATCGAGGCGATGACGCCGATGGCGCGAGCGGCGAGCGGGAAGACCAGGCCGAGGGCCGGGTTCATGTCGACCGACTTGAACGCGGCGACGCCGAGGATGATCGAGGCGACGAGGGTGACCTCGTAGCTCTCGAACAGGTCGGCGGCCATGCCGGCGCAGTCACCCACGTTGTCGCCCACGTTGTCCGCGATCGTGGCGGGGTTTCGGGGGTCGTCCTCGGGAATACCGGCTTCGACCTTGCCGACAAGGTCGGCGCCGACGTCAGCGGCCTTCGTGAAGATGCCGCCGCCGACGCGCAGGAACAGCGCGAGCAGCGAGCCACCGAAACCGAAGCCGATGAGGATGGCCGAGCTGGTGTTCTGGAAAATGGCGATGATCGCCGTGGCGCCCAAGAG
>JACCXE010000435.1 GCA_013697265.1 Actinomycetota bacterium
AGTTCGCGCAGGCCGGCCACCGCTACCGCGGCGTCGGCCAGCTGGAACTGCACGGCCTGGAACGTGGCGATCGGCTTGCCGAACTGGATGCGGTTGTTCACGTGATCCACGGCGAGTTCAACGGCCCGGTCGGCTGCGCCGAGGATCTGCCAGCTCGTCAACGTGAGCGAGCGCAACACGTCGCCGCTCGCGTCGCCCGCTTCGCCAACACCGCCTGCTAACTCGAGATCTGCCACGAACGGCCCCAACCGCCCGAACTGGGTTCCGTCCGGCGCTGATTCAGCGCCGGAATGCACCCGGTTCGCAGATTTGGCGGTGCCATCGATCGCCGCGACGCGCCACGTGTCGAAGAGGTCGCCGTGATCGACGCGGGCGCGGTCGGGGGGCACAACCGCGAACGGCAGGTTGTCGCCGGCGCGGTCGCGCAGCAACACGGCGACTACGGGATACGCGAGCACGACGCGTCCCGCTTCCTCGCACAACGCGGCCGCGGCGGCGAGCGTGTCGGCGTCGTCGCGGGGGTCCAACTCGTCAATTCCGAGGGCGGTCAACGTGGACGCGACTTCTCCGCTGCGGCGCGACGGGTCCTCCTCGGCCGCGCGCGCTGCGTCCACCCCACCGAACGCCAGAAACGCCTTGCGGGCGGTGGCGCCGAACTCGACGGCGTCGTCGGGCAAAACGGGGTTCATCGTGGCCCAGTCTGCGCGAGCAGGTCTTTGCTCACGATCATGCGCTGCACCTCGATGGTGCCCGACGCGACCGTGGCCGCCTGCGCATAGCGCCAGTGGTCTTCAATCGCGCCGTGCAACGGCGCGCTGGCACCGGCTTCGAGGCTGTGATCCTCTATGGCTTGGAACAACAGCTCGGCTACGGACTGATCGCACTGTGTCACCGCGATGCGCGCCGCGCTCGCCATTACGTCGGGCGACGGTGCCTTGCCTCCCGAGCCGGCGGGCTCGCCCGTTTCTTGCGCCCGCACGGTTCTGTACGCGAGAAGCCGCGCCACGCGCACTTGGATCAGTGCCCGCGCCCACTGCGCATGCAACGACGCCGGCAGCTCGATCCACACCGGCGCCAGCTCGGCGCCGAGCGCGGACAGCAGGCGCTCGCACCGCGCGTACCGCGCGATACCGACGCGCTCGTGCGCCAGCGCCCGGCGGATCACCGACCATCCCCCACCGATCTCGCCGAGCACCGATTCAGGGCCGGCCCATGCATCGTCAAAGAACACTTCGTTCAAATGATGGGGGCCGAGCATGGATTTGATCGGGCGCACAGTGATGCCGGGCGTATCCATCGGCACCAGGAACATCGTGATGCCCTCGTGGCGTTCGCCTTCGCCGACGCGGGCCGCCAGCACGCACCACTGCGCCATGCCGGCGTAGCTCGTCCAGATCTTCTGTCCGTTGATGCGCCACCCGTCGCCATCTTCGGTGGCCCGGGTTTTCAGGGAGGCGAGGTCGGAGCCGGCGTCGGGCTCGCTGAAGCCCTGGCACCAGATCACGTCGCCCGCCGCGATCGCGGACAGGTGCTGCTGCTTCTGGGCGTCGGTGCCGAAGGCCATGATCGCGGGGCCCACCCAGTTCAGGCCCATGTACTGCGCGCCGCGGGGCTCGTGATGGGCCCACATTTCCTCGCGCACAACGGTCTGCTGCCAAACCGATCCGCCCCCGCCGCCGTATTCGCTTGGCCAGGCAACGGTGAGCAGGCCCTGATCGGCCAAGGTCTTGCAGAACGCCTGCGTGACGTCGAGATCCTTCGGGTCGGACGTGAACGCACCCAAAAAGCCTTCAGGGATGTGCTCGGCGATCAGGGCGCGCAGGCGGGTACGAAGGGCGTCTGCTTCCTCGCCTAGATCGAAATCCATGCCATCCCCTCAAAGTTGACACGAACGTTAGTTGGTACGGTGCCGCCTGTGCCCAGCCCCAAACCGGCCGTTATTGCTGATGTTTTTGCGGCCGCTGACCCGTCTCGCGAGGCATTGGTCACCTGCTCGACCCGCCTCACATACGCGGAATTGGACACACTGTGCGCAAAGGCCGCGGGCGCGCTCGCCGCGACGGGCGTGAGGGCCGGCGACCGTGTCGCGGCGTCGCTGCCCAACGATGCCGAGGTGGTCGCGGCCTTTCACGGGGCGATGCGGCTCGGCGCGATCTGGGTTGGCATCAACAAGGCGCTGGCGCCGCCCGAGAAGAAGTTCATGATCGATGACGCCGGCGCATCGCTGTTCCTCGACGACAACGACGCGCTTCGTGACGCGATCGCGTCGACCGATCCCGTCGACGCCGTCGAGGTCGACCCCTTCGCGCCCGCCGGTATCGCGTATACGAGCGGCACCACCGGTTATCCGAAGGGCGCAGTGCATAGCCAGTACAACCTGATGATGCCGGGCCGCGTGTTGGCCGAGGCGCGCGGGTGGGATGCCACACTGCGCAAGGGCGATTGCCTGCCCCTCACGATCCTCAACATGATCGTGTTGACCACGCTCACGGTTGCGCAGACCGGCGGCACGTGCGTCGTGATGGACCGCGTCGACGCCGAAGGCGTGGCCGAATGGATCCGCAACGAACAGGTCACGGTGTGGAACGGACCGCCGGCGCTCCTGCACTCGTTGGCCCACAACGCCGCCGTCGCCGCCTCGGACCTCGCGTCGCTACGCGAGGTGTGGACCGGCGGAGCGGACTGCCCTGAAGCGATCCGACGCGCGTTCGAAGAAAAATTCGGGCTGCCGATCCTCGCTACCTACGGACTGACCGAGGCACCCACAGTCGTGGCGATCGATCCGCCCGGCGGGCCCCACGTCGACGCGGCCAGCGGCCAGGTCTTGCCTCACCTCAAAGTGCGTATCGCCGACGACGAGCAAATCTGCGTGTCCGCGGCCGATGATCGCTACCGGTCGATGCTCGGCTACTGGAACCGCGCCGACGCGACCGCCGAAGTGTTAGTTGACGGCGAGCTGCGCACCGGCGACGTCGGCTTCGTCGACGACGATGGATACCTGCACGTGCGGGACCGAAAGAGCCTCGTGATCATCCGCGGCGGCGCCAACGTTTACCCAGCCGAGGTCGAGCGGGTACTGCAAGCCTTCGACGGAGTCGTCGCGAGCGCCGTGGTGGGCGTGGCCGACGAACGCCTGGGCGAGCGCGTTGTCGCACTGATCGAAGGCAACGTCGACCAGGACGCCTTGCGCACGTACTGCCTGTCCAACCTGGCCAAATACAAGGTGCCCGAGCGCTTCGTGTTCGTTGACGCGTTTCCCCGCAACGCGATGAACAAGATCATCCGCAAAGACCTGTCCGGCCTGTTGCTCTAGTCAGGGATCAGATCGACCGCAGGGTGCCGCCGTCCACGGCGAGGGCGGCGCCGGTGATGAACGACGCGCGCTCGGAACACAGGAACACGATGGCGTCGGCGATCTCGCTGGGCTGGGCCATGCGCCGTTGCGCCACGCGCATGCGTTCCAACATGCGCGTCATCACCTCGTCGACGGTGTCGCCCGAGCGCTGCGCCGCTGCGGCTGCGTTGTCGAGCACCGACTCGGTAATCGTGATGCCCGGCACGACACAGTTGCTCAGCACACCATGCCGCGCGTACTCCTGCGACAGGGACTTGCTCAGATTGAGCATGGCGGCCTTCGCCGCGGAGTAGGCCGCGAACGCCTTGTCGGCCTCGATGCCGTCAATCGACGACACGTGCACGAGCCGGCCCCAACCACCGGGGCGCATCGCGTTCGCGGCGGCGACGGCGAGGCGGGCGGCCGAGAAGAAGTTGCGGTCGAAGGCCTGCTGCCAATCGTCGGGCCGCAGATCTTTCAGGAACTGGGCCGACGTGCCGCCCGCATTGTTGACGAGGATGTCGACGCGCCCGAACACCCGCTGGCACTCGGCGACGATCGCGTCGGCCGCGGCGGGCGCCTCGACGTCGGCGACGAACGGCGTCGCGTCGTGACCGATCTCGTTGGCCTCAACGTCGAGGGCATCGACGTCACGTCCGCACAACAACACGTGCGCGCCTTCGGCCGCCAGCGCGTTCGCGGTGGCGCGGCCGATGCCGCGCGAGGCGCCGGTGACGATGGCGGCGCGTCCGCTGAGCCCGAGCTCCATTAGAGGCGGTACACCCGCTCGGCGTTGGCGGCGAACAACTTGTCGCGCGATTCGTCGTCAAGGCCCTCAGTCAGGGCCGTGAACGTTGCGAAGAGTTCGTCGAGCGTGCCGTGCATGCCGTCGACGGGAAAGTTGCTGGCGAACATGCAGCGGTCGACTCCGAACGCTTCGATGGCGTGCTCGGTCCAGGGCCGGAACGCGTCGACACTCATCGAACCCAACGGCATGGCCAGGCCGCTCAACTTGCACACCACGTTGTCGCCCGCCGCAGCGAGCGCATCGATGCCCGCTTTCCACTCGGCGAACTCTTCGTCGGAGGCCGACCGGGGCCAGCCCGTGTGTTCGACGACCACGGCCAAGTCGTCGTGGCCGGCGAGCCCAACGGCTGCGACTGCGAGTTGGTCGGTCTTGCTCATCAGCTCAAACACGAGGTTGCGTTCGGCCAGCGCCCGTAACACCTCGGCGTCGGGCAATGGCTCGGTGAACTGGCCCATCGGGCGCACGCCCCGAAAACGCGACGCCTGCATTTGCTTATCGATCAGCTCCACCGCCTCGCCGATGGAATCGGCGGGCGGCAACCCGCCGATGATCGCGTCGGGGTGGCCGTCAGCATCGGCGCGTGCATCGAGGGCCAGCGTCTCGTCTACCGAGTGCCTCCCCGTCGCCGCCGCGACGTTCACCAACTTCTCCACGTTCCAGCCCGCCGACTCGGCCTTGTACGTGCCCACGTCGAACAACCGGTTCATGCCGGTGGTGTCGCCCATGTTCAGCTGCTGACGCCCCGATAGGTACGGGTACCAGTCGGTGCGGGCCGGGTCCCACAGATGTACGTGGCAGTCCACGATGCGAACAGGTCGCCGGTCTGTCATCGCGCGCCGATCGCCTCGCGTAGGACGTCGTCGAGCCAGGGCGGAAGGGCGGGTCCGCCGAAGCTGATGCTCGTGCTCGGCCGCGGGTGGCTGCGCAACCCGAACCATCCGTGGCCAACCACGAACTCGGCGCCCGACAAGGCCGGCGCTTCCGCGCTGCACAACAACTGCGTGGCCAGCGCGGCGATCGTCACGTCGTCGGGCAGCTCGGCGCTCACAACGAATGCGGCCACGCGGTCATCGCTAGCTTTGAGGGCGGAACGAGCGTGCTGCGC
>JACCXE010000445.1 GCA_013697265.1 Actinomycetota bacterium
AGTTCGCCTGAAAAATGGTGTTGGGCATGCGACCGAACACGAGCGTGCACGCCCATCCGACGACGCCGACCACTTGTGCGCCGGCCAGGGCCACGACCGACACGAAGGCCGAGGGGATCAGCAACACAAACCGGAACAGCACCGCCAGCCGGTTCAGTTCAACCGGAGCCGTTTCAACCGCGACCGAACGGTTCGCGTCGTTGATCGAGAAACCCGGGTAGTCGTCGGTCATCACCAGGTAGCCGTACGCGATGACGCGGGTTTGGTACTGCACGAACTTGGCTAGGAAGTCTGCGATCGCGTCGGGCGGTCGACCGGAGAACAGCGCAGCGAACCAGCCGACGATCAAGGCGATAGCCGCACCGACGCTCACCATGCCGAGCCATACGAAGTGCGGAAAGGCCAGAAATGCCCGGAACAGAACCGTGGAGCGGCGCTGCCGGTCCGGACCCTCGAACGCCACGATCACGTGGTCTTGGCGTGGTCCCGGCGGAGGCGCTGGCTCTCGCCCCGGCGCGACGAGTGGCCATTCCCGGCGCGGCCGCGGATGGGGGCTATCCACCCGTGTATCGCGTGCCTTCGGGGTCTTGCAACCAATCGGCTCGTTCGCCGTAGTGGTTCTCGAATACAAGGTCGGGCAGCGGCAGACGGCGGACCGGTCCGTGGCTCCCGGCGGGTTTCCCGAGCGGAATCGTGGCCGCGATCACTACGCCCTCGGGCAACTTCAACGCGTCGGCGAGTTCGTCGGCCACGGGGTGGTGCCACTGGGTGATGACGCCGCCGTAGCCGAGGGCACGCGCGGCAAGTAGCAAGTTCTGGCACGCGGGATAGACGGAGGCACCCGCAGTTATGTCGCGGCCGCGGCGGGCCTCATCGTGCAGCGCGAAGACGATCACCGGGGCCTCGGCGATGTTGTCGACGAAGTGACTCATCGTGCGAGCCATCCGCGCCTTACGGCTCGGGTCGTCCTTGGCCGGCTCCTGGCGTTGCGACTTCCATGCCTCAACGAAGCCTCGCGCCGTGATCGAACGGGCATTGGCCGCCTCGGGGGTGTGCCGCAGCACCACGAAGCGAAACGGTTGCACGTTGTGCCCCGACGGGCCGCGGGTCGCCGCGAACATGATGTCGTTGAGATCTTCGACCGGAATGTCGTCGGGAAGGTACCGACGAATGGCCCGCGTCGTGGTCAGGCCCTCATAAAGGCTCGGCTGGTCGGTCATCGTCGCCGCTGAAGATAACCGCCGTGCGGTTCCGCCCCCACTTGGCCCCGACCAGACGCCCTCGGCTGTGCGTGGCAATCTGGAGGGGTGAGGACGCGCCTGCTAGCAGTCTCTGTCGCGCTCGCACTCGTCGGAGTGGGCGCGGCGGCGATCCGGCCTGAAGCCGACTCGGTGCGCCTCGCCGACGCGCAGGTGGCCGTCACGACGTCGACGTCGACCTCGGTCGCTACGACCACGACTACTGCGCCACCACCGCCGACAACGGTCGCTACCGCTCCCCCGGCGACGCCGGCGCCCGTCCGCACTACTGCCCGTCCCGCGCCCGCGCCCGCGCCCAGGGCCCCGGCACCGGCACCGGTTGCGGTGGCTCCTACTCTGCGCACCGGTGCGCCCCTCGTAGCCGGCGAACCGGCCGCGTTCGGCGGCTTCGGCGCGTGGATCGACGTCTACGACTGGAGCGCGGAATCTACCAAGGGTCAACCCACCGTCGGGCCTAACGACGTAGACCGCATGGCCGACTTCGGAGTCCAAGTGCTCTACGTGCAAGCCGCGAGGCAGGCGTCGCCCAACGACGTGGTCGATCCCACGCTCTTGCGCCCGATCATCAATCGGGCCCACGCCCGCGGGATGCGGGTGATTGTCTGGTACGTCCCGACATTGCAGGACCCGGCGCTCGACCTGCGCAAGTTGCTCGCGATTGCCGCGCTCGGCGTCGAAGGCGTTGGCGTTGACATCGAGAGCCGAGCCGTCAGCGATGTCCCCGAGCGCAACCGGCGCCTCGTCGATCTGAGCATTGCGCTGCGGCAACATCTCCCCGGTGTGCCCATCTCCGCGATCGTGATGCCGGCAGTGCTGATGGAAGTGGTGAACCCCAATTTCTGGCCCGGCTTCCCGTATCGGGAAATCGCGCCGGCCTATGACGTCTGGATGCCAATGGGCTACTGGACTAGCCGCAAGGAATCGTCGGGCTATCGCGACGCCTATCGGTACACGGCGGAGAACATCGACCGGCTGCGAGCCCAGGTGGGCCGACCCGACCTACCGGTTCATCCGATCGGCGGCATTGGCGACGCCACGAGCACAGACGACATCGACGGCTTTCGGCGAGCCGCGGTGGAACGGGGCTCGCTCGGCGGCAGCATCTACGACTACCGGACCACGGGCGACGCTCTCTGGGCCCACTTACAACCGTTCCGTTCCTAGCTGTCCATCCGCACAATGTCGTGGCGCGTGAGGGCGCCATCGTTTCGACCGATGACACGATGCGACCCATGGATGATCGCGGCTGTCGCTCTTGCTGTGCTGAGCGCGTGCGCCGGTGACCCACAAGCGTCGCCGGCAATCACGACTGTGTCGACGTCGACTGTCCCTCCACCTGAAGCCGTGCTCACCACGACGACTGTCACGACCGCGCCAGCCGCCCCACAGACGATCACCATCAGCTACCGGGT
>JACCXE010000466.1 GCA_013697265.1 Actinomycetota bacterium
GATCATGCCGTCGCGTTCAGGCCCGAAAAAGGCCCGCCGCGCTTTGCGGCACCGTTCGGCCCGCTTGTCGGGATCTTCGGCCCGGGCCTTGGTTTTGTTGCATTCCTCGCGCACCGACGACAACGGCGCCTTCTTCGCCTTGTTCACGAGTTCTTCTTCGGCGTCGGGGTTCTTCTTGGCGGCGTCGGACACCGCGGAGGCTTTGTCGGTGGACATGTGACCGTTCCGTAACGCCTCATCCAGGGTTGGCTGGCCGCCCAGGTTCCACGACGTCTGCAAATCATCGATCGCGTCGCGCACCGAGCAGCCCGTCTCATTCGCCATCCAGTCCGCCGCGTTGCGATGCCCGCCGCCGGCCCACGCCCCGGTCTCATCGACACGTTTGGCCACCACGACCCGCACCGCGCCACACAGCCGTTCGGCCTCCGCGATCTTGCACAACAACGTCGCCGCGTCCGCACCCATCAACAACGCCGGGTCGATCGTGGCGGCAATGTCACGCAACTCCTCAACCACGAAATCGACACCCCGAACACGCGTTCGACTGTAGATCGCGCCGCCAACCTCGACAACAGGCAATTTCAAGAATTACCGAGCGACTCCAGTTCGGGCGCGAGCCCGGCCACATCCTCCACGATGCGGTCGGCGCCCGCGCGGGCTAGTTCCGAGCGTCCTCCATATCCCCATGCCACGCCGATCGCAGTGAGCCCGACCTGTTTGGCCCCGATGACGTCGTGCTCGCGGTCACCGATCATCACGGAGGCGCGATCGGGTGCTACGGACATCGCATCCAGCGCGTATGCGATCACCTCATGCTTGTGCACCCTCGAACCGTCCAACTCCGAGCCTGCGACCAGCTCAAAGAATTGTCGTAGCGAGAAATGCTCGAGGATCCGCTCGGCGAAGACCGTTGGCTTGGAAGTGGCCACGGCGAGTCGCCACCCGCTCGCCGTCAACGTTTGAAGGCAAACTGGAATCCCTGGGTACACGCGGTTTTGGAAGATGCCTGTGTCAGAGAAGTACTCGCGGTAGCGGGCGACTGCGCGGGTCGCGTCGGCTTCGGAAAGTCGGCCAAGCGTCATGAATGACTGGCGCAGAGGCGGGCCGATGTACGGCACGAGTGTGTCGAGATCGTCGACGTCAATGCCGTGAGCGCTCAGCGCGTACTGGACGGAGCGCGTGATCCCTTCCTTGGGATCGGTCAGCGTTCCATCGAGATCAAACAGCGCGACTGCCATCAGTTCAAAGCGATTCTCTGGAACCGCGCCGGCTGCCCCTGGTCGCAGTCGCCGATGACAATGAGTTTCACGGTGCGAGCGTCGCACGACCTCGCAGGCGCCCGCGGGCGCGTTGAAGCAGGATCAACATGGGTCACCCCACACGTCGCTTGCTGCGCTAGGGAAGAGCCAGCTCGCGCACGCGAAGACTCGCCACAACCTGCTCGACGAAACCGGGCTGCGGTGTGTTCTGTCCGACAGCAAGGATCAGCACGTCCCTTCCGTTGGGCACGAAGAACTCGACGTCGTGAGCCATCGGAACTGTCGCGTTCGAATCACGGTTCGGAAACAAAAAATCGAGACGGAGGCCATCGCGGCCGGCGACGGTCGCGGCGCTTTGCGTGAAATCGGTGCCGCCGTATCGCTCGATGTTCAACCGCGCGGCGGCGACTTCGGCGGGGACTGTCGAGCGTGTCTTCTTGAACACATACACCCACGCAGGCGTCGGCCTCGTTGGCGCCATAGCGGTCCACAGCGCTCGAACTGACCTTGCGGACTCAGGATCCTCGTTCCACGCCGCGGGCACGCCGATCGAGAATCCGTCGTCCGGGCGTTTCACGATTCGGGTCCCCGACGGGGCGAAGGTTCGGAACGTACGCTTGACCGACGCAAGCGCGTGAGTCGGTACGTGACGCCATCCCGACACACCGACCTGGAACACTTGATCGTGTGCGAACAGTCGAAACTCGATCGTTTCGTTACTGCCACCCGGCGCCCATCCGAGGCCCCGGATCGCGGGCCGTGAGTAGGTGAACTGAACGGCAGCTGAGTCGGCGAGGACTACGCGTTTGGTTCGGACGTGTTGCGCGCCGTCGGACCTAAGCCGAGCGATGCCATTCCGGCGAACCTCATCAAGGCTTGTCGGCCCCGACCAGCGGCCCACCCACATCCACCCGTCCGGGCTGCCGAGGAGGCCCGTGTGATGTGCTGTAAGCCAGAGGTTCGGATTTGTCGTTGATGTCGACTGCCATCTGGCTGGGACCGCGAGGTCGAATCCTCCCGCGACAGATTTTGTCGTCACGCCTGAACCGCGCGGCCAGACGACGTTCAACGCCACAACTCCGAACGCCACCGCGGCGACTGCGATTGCTACGGCGGCAGGCCGCCTCCGGACTCGGCGCATGCTCAACGCCAACAGGCCCCAGCGACGGCGATCAGATCGATCATCACCACGGCGCGAGCTCCGGTGCGGGTCCCCGGTCGAGCAGCCATCGAACGAGCCGTCGAAGCATTTCACCGTCGACGTAGAGATCGGGCCAGTTATCGATCTCATATCCGACATCGAGATCGAGATGATGGACCTCCACTTCACGGAAGAATCGAAAAACGATCTCGTGCATCGGTCGTTCGCCCGGAATGACGCGACCGTTGCGGTTCCACATATCGTCGCTGAGAGCGTTCCACGCCGACACCAACAATCGAAACGACTCTCGAAGGTCGTCGCGCATCTCCTCGACGCTTCGCGCCGCCCCGGACTCAATGTCTCGCTCGCGCATCCCTGCGATCGGGTACTGATCTCTAACCTCGCCCGCCAGGGCACCATCGAACAGCCACCGGTGACTATCAGCCGACAGCGCGATCTTCGTGAGCACGTGACCGCGAGACCATCTAGGTAGCCGCGTCGGGGCGCTCACTTCCGCATCGCCCAAACGGTCGACCGTGGCGAGGAGGCGCTCGTGCGACGCGATGGCCGCGGCGATCATTTCGTCAGGTCGAGATGACACGAGGCGAACCTATAGCGCGGAATGTCAGCGAGGCGGACCGTGCTTGCTCCCGCGGACGGAGCCGGCGTCACGCGGGTCTGCCCCTAGATCGATTGATTCATCCGTTCCGACAGCGAGCTCGCCTCCGGTGGTTTCCGGCTCAGTAGCGGCGACGGGCTCGTTGCGGCGGCACGCGACCGACTGCATCGTCGCTGCTGATCCAGTCGCCATCAGCGAGGCGACGGAGGCTGCACTCGATGTCGAAGGTGAGCCATCGGGAGAGCTGTGGATGGACCGGGTGCTCCCAGAGTCCGTACGGCCCGCGGGCGCTCTCGAGATAGGAGACGAGTTCGTTTAGGCGCCGGTCTTCAGGCGAGAAGCCGCATCGGCTGGCGAGGTCGAGGACGAAGGCGAGATCGTGCGTGACGTAGAAGGTGAACACTCCCGAGGCGCGTTCGAGCCCGACGAGGCGGGACACTTCCCAGCCGAGCGAGGCCGCGCGACGGATGTTTTGCGCGAGCAGGTGGGCGACACCGATTCGCGCGGCTTCGGATCGGCTGCGTTCGGGGTGAAGGGCGAGGCACGCGACGGCGCCCGTCGTCGCCGACCGGCATCCTTCGCCCGGATTGAGTTTGCGGTAGTCGGGGTCCTCATTTGACGAGCGGCCGTCGAGTCCGAGGTCGGCTTTGTGCGAGCCGGTCCACGATCCATCGTTGAGTCGCTGATCGATCAGCCAGTCGTAGCTGCGTTCGGCGCGGGGATCGGTGGCGAAACCGGCGGTGGCGATGCCGCGTAACGGAACGACGGTCTGATTGGTAACGAAGCGATAGCTCTCGGCGCGCGGCAGCTCTGACGGCGCCTGTCCACGCCGTCGCCGTATCGGCTGTGGCCGGTAGTCGGCGTTCCACACCGGCCACGATCCGTCGGCCTGCTGGTGGGCGAACATGGCCTCGACCGCGTCGGCGAGCGCGGGACCGCGATAGCCGAGGTGCGTGAGCTGGCAGAGCAGGTACCCCGCTGCTCGGGGATCGTCGTGCGCTGCGGCGAGCCTCGCGAGCAGCGCCCGAATGTCATCGCTTCCGTCAAGCTCCACGCGCCACGCTTTGACATCGTCGTCGTCCTCACTGGCATCGTCGAGTTCGACGGCGGCGCGCCACCGCAGCGACGCGTTGGGATCGCCGAAGAGGAGTGCGTTCACGTCAGCGCCTCGCGGAGGTAGGGGGCGGTCGGCGTCACGGCCTCGGCGAGTTCCTCGGGTTTTCCTTCGAAAACGATCTGGCCGCCCTCGGGCCCTGCTCCAGGGCCCATCTCAATGAGCCAGTCGCAGGTCGCGAGCAAGGCCGGGTCGTGCTCGACGACGAGGACGGTGTTTCCCGCGTCGACGATCGCGTCGAGCGCGGCCGTGAGCACCAGCACGTCGGTGGCCTGCAAGCCGACGGTGGGCTCGTCGAGGACGTATAACGCGCCGGCCGGGCCGCGTCGCGCCAGTTCCTTGGCGAGCTTGAGTCGTTGTGCTTCGCCGCCCGAGAGGCTCCATCCCGGCTGGCGCACGATGAGGTAGCCGAGCCCGAGCTCGATCGCGGCGTCGCCGACGCGGCGTACGACGGCGAGGTCACCCCACTCGTCGACGAACTCGGCGATTGTGAGTCCTTCGATGTCGGCCAGGGTGCGGCCTCGTTCGACCAGTTCGGCGATTTCGTGGCGGTACCCGGTGCCCGCGCACGCGTCGCAGGTCTGGGCGACCGACGGCAGGAACCACATGCCTTCCTGCCAGGTGCCGCGACCGTTACAGGCGTCGCAGTCGTAGCGGAGGTCCTTGACCGTGATGCCCTGCTCACGCGCCACCTCGCTGGCCGCGAATGCCTTGCGGACGGCGTCGATCAAGCCGAGCCACATGCCCGGCGAGGTGATCTCCGCCCGCGTCTGGTCGGCGACCACGGTGCGGTCGGGCGCGCCCGCGATGGCGTCGTGATCCCCAGCTGCCACGCGCACCACGCCGGCTCCGGAGACGTTCGTCTTCGGTCGTGTCAACGCGAGGGCGATGGTGTCCACGACGAGCGACGACTTGCCCGACCCGGACACACCGCAAACGCCGACTTGCACGCCGAGCGGGACGCGCACGTCGAGACCGCGCAGGTTGTTCTCCCGTGCCCCGGTTACGTGCATCCAACCGGTCGGATCGCGGCGAGCCTCGCGACGCGGGATCGTGACGCGTCGGTCCAGCACGGCGCGCGTGACCGAAGCGTTGCTGGCGACGTCGACGACGCGGCCGCCGGCGCGTCCAGGGCCGGGACCGATTTCGATGACATTGTCGGCGGCGCGAATGAACGTCGGGTCGTGTTCGACGGCGATCAGAGTGTTGCCCGCGTCGCGCAGTTCGGTGAGTGTGCGGGCGAGGGCGGTTACCTCGGAGGGGTGTAGACCGCGGGACGGTTCGTCGAGTAGCACGGTCATGCCGACGAGGCCGCCGCCGAGCACCGACGCGAGTTTGATGCGCTGCGCTTCGCCCGCCGACAGAGTCCAACTTGGCCGGTCGAGGTGCAGGTAGCCAAGCCCGACCGACTTGAGGAAGCGGAGGCGGTGGAGGGCGACGGTGCGCGCGTTGGTGGCGAGTTCGTCCTCCGGTTCGCCCATGGATGTGAGCACCGCTTCCAATTCGGAGAGGGGCGTTGAGAACAACTCGCTGCGGTCACGGCCGTCGAGGTGGACCGTCAGGTACTCGGCGCGGAGACGCTTGCCCCTGCAGGCGCTACATGGGCCAACCTGCGTCCACGAGCCGCCGAGGTCGCCGATGGCCCACTGATCCATGCCACCCCAGTACCAACCGTGGCCGTCCCGCGGGAAGAAGGAGCCGGCCCCGTCCGTCGCGGGGAACGGCACCGGGTCGCCGAATAGGAACGCGTGCTGTGCGTCGTCGGTCAGCTCTGACCACGGGGTGGTCTTGGGATCGAATTGGTGACGCTCGGCAAAGGCACGCAGCGAGTGGATGCCGCTCAGCTTCTCGTCGCAGAAGTAGCCGACGACAGTGTCGCGGGCGAAGCAGCCCGCGCAAATGGGTGCTTCGGGCCGCAGCACAACCTTCTCGGGCAGCACGTGGCGTTCGGTTCCGAAGCCCAAGCAATGCGCGCAGATCGCGGCGGGCGACCCGGTGAAGTGGCGCGGTTCGATCGGCACTGCGGTCGCGTCGCAGTCGCCGCATCTCCACTTGGCCTCGGGCGCTTGCGACGTGCGCTGAACGTTGTTGGCGCCGCAGGCGAGGCACGTCCGCACGCCGGCCCGCGCCATAACGATCGCGATGAGTCGGTCGAGGTCGCTGGACCTGCCAACGGTGGCCCGCGCCGCGTCGCGTGCATCGGTTATCGAAGTGGTCGCGTCGATGATCGTGGTCGGGCCCAGTCCGGTCAGCGAGTCGACGGGTGCCTCGGGGCCTTCGCGCACCGACTCGCGCTCGTACACCGACAGACACTCGAGCAGACGCCGCGTCGCTTCCGCGGCGACGACATCGTTGACCAGCGACGACTTGCCTGAACCCGACACGCCCGTCACGACGGTAAACCGCTCTTTGGCGAAGTCGACGTCGATGCTCTGGAGGTTGTGGGCGCGGGCTCCGCGCACACTGATCACGTCGGCGGAACGCCGGCGGGCACGCGGTTTCCTGCGCGGCGTAACGCGCGGGCGTGCGGTTGCGGCGGGCGCGCCGCAGTGCAATAGCCGTCCGCCTTCGGGGCCGCCGCCCGGCCCCAGGTCGATGGTCCAGTCGCTGGACGCAATCACGTCCTGCTGGTGTTCGACCACGACGACGGTGCAGCCGTTCTCCGTCAGGCGGTGCAGCACATTCAGCAGCCGGTCGAGATCGGCGGGGTGCAGCCCGGTGGTGGGTTCGTCGAGCAACACGACGTCGCCGGCCTTGGCCTTGGTCACCTCTCGCGCCAGGCGGACTCGTTGCGCCTCGCCGCCCGAGAGGCTCGGTGAGGGTTGGCCCAGTGTGATGTACCCGAGTCCGACGTCGCGCAGCGTGTCGAGCACGCGCGTGATGGGCCGGTGCTCCGCAAAGAGCGCGTGCGCATCGTCGACGCTGCAAGCGAGCACGTCGGCGATCGACATGCCCGACCAGAGCGCATCGAGAACTTCGGAGCGGTAGCGCCGACCTTCACATGCCTCGCATGGGACCCAGACGGGCGCCACGTAGCGGAGAGCGATTTCTACTGCGCCCATGCCCTCGCACTCGGGGCACGCTCCTTCGCCGCGGTTGAAGGTGAACTCCGACGCCGATCGGCCCGTCTCGGCGGCGAACACGTCGCGGATTTTGTCGAACACCTTGGTGTAGGTGGCGGGGTTCGACCGCGGGTTGTTGCCCAACGGGGCCTGGTCGACGGCGATGGCGCGCATCGCCGGCGCTTCGAACGTGGCGCACCCGATCGCGGAGTCGGCGCGCAGCGACGCCAGCAGCACGTCGCGCGCCAGAGTTGTCTTGCCCGCCCCGGACGGGCCGGTGATCACCGTGAGTGCGCCCAGCGGGATCTCGCAGTCGACGTCGCGCAGGTTGCGCAGGTTGGCGCCCGCAATGCGCAGTCGTTCGTTTCCGAGCGCGCGGCGCGGCGCCTGGCGGGCGCCACTCTTGGCCGAGAAGCCGTGACCCGACGCGGTGTCGGCGCGCCACAGCGC
>JACCXE010000487.1 GCA_013697265.1 Actinomycetota bacterium
GACTGGGCCACCGCCAAGCGCGGCGAATTGTTCGGCCGCGCCGGCCAGGCGATGATGAACGCGATCCAACAGCACGTGGAAGAAATCAAGCCCGACGAAACGGTGAGGCCGTAATGCGCGCAGCTGCACTCAAGAGCGGAGCGATCTACGTCCGCGACGATGTGGAAGATCCCAAGCCCGAGTCGGGTCAGGTGCTGGTCGAAGTGTGCGCCTGTGGCATCTGCGGGTCCGACCTGCACTTCGCCAAGCACGGCGCATCGATGTTGGCCCTCGGTGGCGAGATGAAGGGCATGGGGATGATGAGCGAGCTCGCCAACCCCACCGTTGATCTCGACCAGGACGTGTGGATGGGCCACGAGTTCTCCGCCCGCGTGCTTGAGGCCGGGCCGGACACGCAGACGTTCAAGGAAGGCACCGTCGTCACGTCGATCCCAATCCTCCTCGGCGGGCCGACCGGTATCGCTCCCATCGTGTACTCCAACTCTGTTCACGGCGGCTACGCCGAGAAGATGATCTTGTCGGCGCCGATGCTCGTCGAAGTCCCTAACGGTCTCGACCCCAAGCTCGCAGCGCTCACCGAACCGATGGCCGTCGGCCTGCACGGCGTGAACCGGTCTGGCATTACGCCGGGCATGGGCGCGCTCGTGCTTGGCTGCGGCCCGGTCGGCCTCGCGATCATTGCCGCGCTCAAGGTGAAGGGCATCGACACGATCGTCGCCGCCGACTTCTCCCCGGCCCGTCGGGCGATGGCGTTGACGATGGGCGCGCACGAAGCGGTCGACCCGAACGAGGAAGAGTCGTTCGAGGCGTGGAACCGGGTTGGTGGCGGCAAGTCGCTCGTGGTCTTCGAAGCGATCGGGGTGCCCGGCATCATCAACACGATCATGAAATGGGCGCCGCCCCGCACGCGTGTGACCGTTGTCGGTGTGTGCATGGAGCCCGACACGATCGTGCCGTTCTTCGGCATCGGCAAAGAGCTCGACATCAACTTCTGCCTCGGTTACGACCCGATGGAGTTCAATGGCTCGCTGCAGTCGATCGCCGAAGGCGAGATCGACGTGCGACCGATGATCACGTCCGAAGTCGGCCTCGACGGTGTAGCCGGCGCGTTCGCGTCGCTCGGCGACCCCGAGCAGGAGTGCAAGATCCTGGTGGTTCCTACGGCCTAGGCCGGGCGCAACATCGCCTGTCCCGAATCGGCTGAGCGGACGGGCACCTGATCGAACGGCGTATCGTCGGGGCATGCCAAGCGACTTCCAACTCAAAACCATGAACGCGGTGCACCGGGCGATCATCAAGCTGAGTTTCGGCAAGCTCGGCTGGGACAAGTTGATGGGGATGCCCGGTCTTGAACTCACGACCGTCGGTCGCAAGAGCGGCGAGAAGCGATCGGTGATGTTGACCTCGCCGGTGCAAGAAGGCGACAACATCGTGATCATCGCGTCACGCGGCGGCGACCCGACCCATCCCGCGTGGTTCCTGAACCTGCGCGACAACCCCAAGGTCGAGGTGTCGTACATGGGCGGGCCGAAGAAGTCGATGGTCGCCGAGATAGCCGACGCCGCTGAACGGGCCCGTTTGTGGCCCAAGGTCACGACCGACCACAAGAACTACGCCGACTACCAAACCAAGACCGACCGCGAAATCCCGGTGGTAGTGCTCAAGCCCGCGTAGGCCTAAACGGGGCGGATCTGCACGTCACCTTCTGCAGTAGTAGTCCTAGCAACGGAGCAAAACGGCCGGATTCATGATGCGGTCGGGGTCGAAGGCGGCGCGGATACCGCGGCGGAGTTGCTGTTCTTCGGCGCTGTACGCCAGGTCGAGCCAGGCGACCTTGGCCCGGCCGATGCCGTGCTCGGCGCTGATGCTGCCGCCGTGGTCGGCCACGAGTCGGAGGACCGCTTCGTCGACCGCGGAGTCGTCGGGCGGCGGACCGATGATGTTGACGTGGATGGCAGCCTCGCCGGCGTGGCCGAAGTTGAAGACACGGGCGCCGGGCGCAGCGCCCTCGACGACGTCTGGCACCGCGGCGAGAAAGCTCGCCATGTCACCAGCCGGCACCGCGACGTCGAGCTTGTGCGGAATGCCGAGCGTCGCGACAGCGTCGGTGTGTCGCTCGCGGTATTGCCACAGCGCAGCCCGCCGAGCGGAGTCCGTTGCTACCGCGACGTCCGACACACCCGTAAGGGACTCGACAGCTGTCGCCAGCGCGTCGGTGGGGTCCGCCACATCGGCCGCTTCGAGCAGCACATAGCCGCCGCGGGTTTCGG
>JACCXE010000002.1 GCA_013697265.1 Actinomycetota bacterium
ATGTCGGACTACTTGGGCAGCTTTCTTACGGTCGCCATTTTGGGTGGGGCAGCGATCGCTTTGGTGGCCGGAATGCTTGGTCTTTCCAGCCTGATACGACCCAAGCGGCCGCAACCGCAGAAGTACCTCACCTACGAATCCGGCGTAGATCCCGTCGGCGACGGTTGGAGCCAGAGCCAGGTCCGCTACTACATCTTCGCCTTGCTCTTCGTGATGTTCGACGTCGAGGCGGTGTTTATTTTCCCCTGGGCCGTACGCCTCGAATCGCTTGGCGTTTTCGGCCTCGTCGAGATGCTGATCTTCATCGCGATTCTCACCCTCGGCCTTGTGTACGCGTGGCGGAAGGGCGTGCTGCGGTGAGTCTAGTCGAGTCGGGTCGCTCGCCCAAGGCGCTCACGTGGCTGCTGAACTACGGCCGCAAGCGTTCCTTGTGGGCCTACCAGTGGGGCCTGGCGTGCTGCGCGATCGAGATGGCATCGGTGTACGTCTCGCCCCGTTTTGACGTTATGCGCCTCGGTGTCATCCCGTTCCCGGCATCGGCCCGCCAGGCCGACCTCTTGATTATCTCGGGCACGGTCACCGACAAGATGGCCCCACCGATCCGTCGCCTTTACGAACAGATGCCCGATCCAAAGTACGTGATCTCGATGGGCAGCTGCGCCAACTGCGGTGGCCCGTATTGGGACAGCTACTCGGTGACCAAGGGCGTCGACCAGATCATCCCCGTTGACGTCTACGTGCCGGGCTGCCCGCCCCGTCCTGAAGCCCTGCTCGAGGGCATCGTGTTGCTGCAACAGCGCATCCAAAACGAAGACCCCGCCGAGCGTTGGCGGGGCGAGCCGATCATCGTCGGCGGCGGAGTCATTTCGTGAGCGACGCGCCTACGGAAACGCCAGACGCTCCCGACGCTCCCGCCGAAGAAGCACCGGTCGCGGTCCAAGAGTCAACGCCGGTCGAAAGCGACCCGGTACGCGAAGCGATCGTCACGCAGCTGTCCGGCGCGTTCGGCGACGCCATCATCGACAGCCACATCGCCCGCGGCGACCTGTGGGTGCGCGTCGCCAACGACAAGTGGGCCGAGGTCGTCGCGTTCTGCAAGGCCACGCTCGGGTTCCGGTTCTTCGACTTCCTCGGCGGGATGGATTGGTTGAACAACACCAACCTGTCGGGCGAGAAGGTCTGGGACCCGGACGCCGAGAAGGCCATCCCGGCCGACATGTCCACGGGCTACGCGGGCGGCGATTCGCGCTTTCAGGTGTTGTGCCGGCTCTTCAACGTCGACACGCACATGGGCATCACGCTGAAGGTTGACCTCACCGCCGACGCCCCGACGGTGGCGACGATTTCGCACGTCTTCGCGGGCGCCGACTGGCACGAGCGCGAGACGTGGGAGATGTACGGCTTCAACTTCGACGGCCACCCGGGTCTGCGCCATCTGTACCTGCCCGGTTCGTTTGAAGGCTTTCCGTTGCGCAAGGACTTTCCGCTGTTGGCCCGGGAAATCAAACCGTGGCCGGGGTTGGTCGACAAGGAACCCATGCCCGGCGAAGAAGCAGACGAAGAGGAGGTACCCGAGTGAGCGAGCACCGAAGCGAAGCGGAGGAGCGCAGCTCTATGAATACTGCGACGCCCGGTCAGCGGGCGACCGCCCGAAGGGCGGTTGAACGATGACTGTGACTGAGACTGCATCTGAGTGGCAGAAGGCGGCGTACATCGCGGGACAGGCTGCGGACGCGCGCGTCAACGTTGAACTCGAGACCGAGGGCATGACGCTCAACATCGGTCCGCAACACCCGGCCACGCACGGCACGCTGCGCATCGTGGTTCGCCTCGACGGCGAGCAGGTGCTGTGGGCCGACCCCGTCCCCGGTTACATGCACCGCGGCTACGAGAAGTTGTGCGAAGTGCGCAAGTACCCGCAGGTCACCACGCTGATCAACCGCATCGACTGGCTCAGCAGCTTCGCGAACGAGGTGCCGTTCATCCTCGCCGCCGAAGAGCTCCTCGGGGTCGAAGCGCCGCCGCGCGCGCAATACATCCGCACGATCCTCTTCGAGATGGCGCGTCTGGCCAACATCACGCTTTTCCTCGGCGACATGGGCGCGCAACTCGGAGCGGTAACCCCCGTGTTCTATGCGTTCCGCGACCGCGAGCACGTCTTGGACATGATCGAGTCGGCCACCGGCGGTCGCTTCCACCCGAACTTCGACCGCGTCGGTGGCATCAAAGACGACCTGCCCAAAGGTTGGATCGCCGAGGCCAAAGACGTGATGGAGCGCGTGCGCGTGTTCTGCGACCAAATGGACCAGTTGCTCGTAGGCAACGAAATTTTCCAGACCCGCACCCGCGGCATCGGCGTGGTCCCGTCCGCAGTTGCGCTCGACTACGGCTTGAGCGGCGCGAACCTGCGTGCCTCGGGTGTCGACTGGGACTTGCGTCGCGACGACCCGACGATTCCGATGGCGTGGAAGCACGCCGACTTCAAGGTGTGGACCCACCCCGACGGCGACAGCTTCGCTCGCTACTGGGTGCGCCTCCAGGAAACACGCGAGTCCACCAAGATCATCGACCAGCTACTCGACGACTTGCCGGCCGGCCCGATCATGACGAAGGTGCCGCGCATCATCAAGATCCCCGAAGGCGAGGCCTACGTTCAGACGGAGAACCCACTCGGCGTCATGGGTTACTACGTCGTGTCCAAGGGCGACCTCGGCCCGTTCCGAGTGAAGATCCGCACCCCAAGCTTCAACAACATCTCGATCGCGCCGTGGATCCTGCGCGGAGTTTACGTTCCCGACGTCATCACGATCCTTGCTTCGCTCTACTTCATTCTGGGCGACATCGATCGATGACGATGCTGGCCTCATTGGGGTTTCCGTGGGTAACCGCGATCAAGATCGGCGTGATCATGGGCGTCATCCCGCTCGGGTCACTCGTGTTCGTCTACGTGTTCTTGTTCAAGATGATGAGCCACATGCAAAGCCGGCTCGGGCCGATGGAAGCCGGCCCCCACGGCGCGCTGCAGCCCGTCGTCGAAGCGATCAAGTTCCTACAAAAGGAAGACATCTTCCCCGAACGCGCCGACCGGCTCGTGTTCGGTCTCGCGCCCTTCGTTGTTCTCGTTTCCACGTTCATGCTCTACGCCGTGGTGCC
>JACCXE010000007.1 GCA_013697265.1 Actinomycetota bacterium
GTCTTGCGTCCGCTATCGGGCGGCCGTTTCAAGCTCCTCCCGTAATCAGTGCTCGCGGCGTGAAATCACGCAGGTTGCTTAGCCCACACAACTTTCAGCGGACGGGTTAGTGCGCCCACGAGGATCATGCCGAACAGCGCGGTGAGCGCACCGATCTCGACCGCTCGTGTCTGATCTGCGCCCAGCGTCCAGATGTGTTCACTCCAGCCGAACACGCTTCAGGTGCGGGCGCGGTCAGTCGACGCGCCGGCCTAAGAGACAGAACTCGTTGCCCTCGATGTCGGCCAGCACGACCCAGGGAACGTCGGCAGGTTGACCCACGTCGAGGCGCGTCGCGCCCAGAGCCAGCAGACGCTCGAGTTCTTCGGCCTGGTCGACACCCTGGGGGCTCACGTCGACATGAATGCGGTCCTTCACCGTTTTCTTTTCGGGCACGGGGACGAACACGAACATCGGGCGCGCCGTGTAGTCGCCAGTCGCCGAGGCCCACCACAAGCCGTTCTCGGCCTGCGTCGCCTTCCAGCCCAACACGGAACACCAGAACTGGCAGACCCGTTCCGGGTTCTCGCAATCGAAAGAAACCTCGGTTAGCACGCTGGCCATGACGTCACCTCAAATCTCGTTCGGGAACAGTTCGTAGGCAGCCATACCCGTAAGCGCGGCATATTCGTCCGGCAGCGATGGGATGGGCCAGGACGGATCGGGCGTCCATCGCAACCAGCTGCCGTCATAGGGAGCGTCGCGTCGGTTCATCGCGTCGAAGACTTCTTCGCCGTGGGTGCGGATCGCGACGGCTTCGGCCGGCGTGAATTTGCCGAGGGCGATGGCCGCTTCGAGCTCGTCCTCGTCCTTCCATCCGACCGTGCCCGTCGTGAGATCAAGCCAGACGTCCAGCACGTGATCGATCGTGTGCACGCCGAGGTCGCTGCGGCGCAGTGGGTCCTCGAGGTTGCCGTACCAGCCCCAGATTTGTGCGTAATCGCCGGGGCGGCGGAACAGCCAACTCGAATGCGCTTGGCCTGGGTACGTCACCCGCAGCACGCCGGCGCCGAACCAGGGGACCACGGCGAACTGTTTGTCGCAGGTGAAACGGTCGGCAACCGGGCGGGCTCGGAGGTCGAGCCCGTCGGCGGGGATCGCTCGGCAGACAGGTGTTCCCGGCGCGACCCACACGGCGAGACAATCGTCGTCTTGAACGACCGTTACTGGCAGGATCTCGCGCCGATAGCACCAGAGAATCACTTCGCCCGGTTTCCACGTCACGGCCGCAACGGTACGCAGTTACGTTGCGTCGATGGCACAGCTGACAGGTAAGGCCGCACAGTTCCTCGCGCTGCACCAACCGGGCGCACCGCTGCTCCAGCCGAATGCGTTCGACATCGGCTCGGCCAAGATTCTCGAGTCGCTCGGCTTCGGGGCGATCGCGACCACCAGCGGCGGCTTCGCGGGCACGGTGGGCCGCCTCGACGGGCAGATGTCGCGCGACGACGTGTTAGGGCACTGCGCCGATCTCGTGGCCGCGGTCGCGGTCCCGGTGGCGGCCGACTTCGAGAATGGGTTCGCCGACGAACCCGCCCAGGTCACAGCCAACGTCGCGCTGGCGGCGGCGACCGGGCTCGCCGGCTGTTCGGTGGAGGACTGGTCTGGCTCCGAGATTTACGAAATGCCGCTCGCGGCCGAGCGCATCGCGGCCGCGGCCGAGGCCGCCCACACCGGCACCACGCAACTCGTGCTCACGGCGCGGGCCGAGAACCTCATCCGCGGCCGCGACGACCTCGCCGACACCATCGCCCGACTGCAGGCCTACCAACAGGCGGGGGCCGACGTGCTCTTCGCTCCCGGGCTGCGAACCGTCGAGCAAATCAAGGCCGTGACCGAATCGGTAGAAGCCCCGGTCAACGTGCTCGTAAGCGCGGGCGCCCCGCCTTTAGCCGAAGTCGCCGCGGCGGGCGCGGCGCGCATCTCGGTGGGCGGATCGCTGGCGATCGTCGCCTATGCCGCGCTGGTCGAAGCGGCCAATGAGCTCAGAGAGCGCGGCACCTACGACGCGATCGCGCACGCCTTCGGTTCCGCGGCGGCCATCCGTGCCGCGTTTGGCGCGTAGCGATGCGCGTAGGTGTCTGCATCCTGCCCGAGGACCGGTGGCCGGTCGCCGCTGAGAAGTGGCGGCAGGCCGAAGCGCTCGGCTTCGCGCACGCGTGGACGTACGACCACCTCAACTGGCGAGACCTGCGCGATGGTCCGTGGTTTTCGGCCATACCGACACTCACCGGAGCCGCGACCGTCACGACCGCGATGCGCCTGGGCACGCTGGTCGCGTCACCCAACTTCCGTCACCCCGTGTCCTTCGCGCGTGAGGTGATCACGCTCGACGACGTTTCGGCCGGGCGATTCACGCTTGGATTCGGAGCCGGCGGCGACGGGTGGGACGCGACGGTCCTGGGTCAAGACCCGTGGTCACCAAAGGAACGGTCGGCGCGCTTCAGCGAGTTCGTCGAGATCCTCGATCGGCTCCTGCGCGAACCTGAACTCACGGTTGAAGGGGATTTCTACGCCGCCAACGACGCGCGCACGCACCCAGGCTGCGTGCAGTATCCCCGTGTGCCGTTCGCCATCGCCGCAGTCGGGCCGAACGCGATGCGGATCGCGGCGAAGTTCGGCACTACGTGGGTCACGACCGGGCCGCGTGACTATGGAGGCCAGCCGTTGGGCGCCACGGCCGGCGCGGCCGCGGTCGCCAAGCAGATGGCGCGCCTTGACGAAGCGTGCGCGGCACAAGATCGCGACCCCTCCACGATCGAACGACTGGTGCTGACCGGGCTCCAACTCGACGGCGGGCTGCGCTCGGCTGACGAATTCGACGAGGTTAAAGGCGCGTACGCCGCGGTAGGTGTAACCGACTTGGTCGTTCACTGGCCCCGCTCCACCGAACCGTACAAGGGGGATCCGGAGTTGCTGGGTCGAATCGACATTTGAGCGACGACGCCCCTCTCGCGGAGACGCACGCGGCTACTTTCGCCGCCATGGCACTTTGCAAAGTCGGCGTTCAATTCCACCCGCAGGACTGCACGATCGATCAGTTGCGTGACGGTTGGAAGGCGGCCGACGCTATGGGCGTCGACTCGATCTGGGTGTGGGATCACTTCTACCCGCTTTACGGGAATCCGGACGCCGCGCACTTCGAAGGTTGGTCGTTGCTCGCCGCGATCGCATGCGAGACGACAAACGCGCAGTTCGGTGCCCTCGTCGGGTGCAACAGCTACCGGAACCCCGAGTTGCTCGCCGACATGTCGCGCACCATCGATCACCTTTCCGGCGGCCGTTTTATTCTCGGCATCGGCTCGGGATGGTTCGAGCGGGACTACGACGAGTACGGCTACGAGTTCGGCACTGCTTTCGGTCGGCTGACGGCGCTGGGCGAATCGCTACCCCGCATAAAGTCGCGGTTGTCGAAGCTGAATCCACCGCCGGTTGGCGCCATGCCGATCATGATTGGCGGCGGCGGCGAGAAGGTCACGCTCCGCCTCGTCGCCGAGTACGCCGACATGTGGAACGTCGGGTCGAGTCCCAGTGAGTTCAAGAAGAAGAGCGCGATCCTCGACGAGTGGTGCGCCAAGGTCGGGCGCGATCCGAAGGCGGTTGAGCGCACGGTGATGCTGAGCAATCCGACGGCGGAACTCATAGCGAAGTTCATCGATGCCGGCGCCGAGCACGTCATCGTGAGCCTCGGCCCCCCGTTCGATCTGGGCCAGGTCGAGATCGCGATGACCGCCGCGCAGAAGTAGCGCCCGGCCGTTACACGCCGGACGCCAGTGCCACAGCGATGATCACGAACACCGTGACGTTGTAGGCGAGGTGTGCCCGTGTGCTTTCGGCCACGCCGGCGGCCGGCGAACCACCGGCGCGGAATCCGCGTAGGTAGCACCACGTGAAGTAGCCGCCGCCGATCGACAGTGCCATGCCCACACCGATCGGAATGCCGATGAGGCAGTGGATCATCCCGAACTGCACAGCGCGTCCGATCCGGCGTCGCGTCGACCAACACTCGGCACCGCGGCGAAAGCGTTGTTCTTCGGCTTCGGCAAACAGCGGTAACGCGGGCAGCAGCATCGCCACGAAAACGGCGGGGAGAACGAACTCGAGCGGACCGCCGCTATCCCGGCTGGATACGCCGAGCACCGGACTGCCGACGCCGCCGATCGCACTCCACCAACCCCAGGACAAGCCGGGCACGAGCATCAACGCGCTGGCCACGACGAGCACAGCGAACAGCACGGGCCAGCACCACAGGAAGTGACGCAACCGCAGCCCCCGCACGATGCCAAGGACATGATCGCGTACGTCGCGGCGGGCCATGAGCCGTGTGCCGCTGAATAGCCGCACGCCGACGAAGGCGAGTGCGGCAAAGGTGAGCAAGTCCAGCACCGATGTAGGTTCTCACCTCATGGCATGGGACTTTTCTACGGAGCCGGAATTCGAAGAGAAGCTGGCGTGGATGCGCGGCTTCGTGCGCGAGGAAATCTTCCCGCTCGAGACGCTCGACCTCACCCACGAGCAGTTCCTCAAGGCGATCGCGCCGATGCAAGCCGAGGTGAGGGCGCAAGGCCTGTGGGCCGCGCACCTTCCCCCCGAGTTGGGCGGTGGCGGTTTCGGCCAGGTGAAGCTCGGCCTCATGCACGAGATCCTCGGTCAATGCTCGATGGCGCCCGTCGTGTTCGGCAACAACGCGCCCGACTCGGGCAACGCGGAACTACTCGCGGTCGGAATGGAGTCCAGCGGCCGCCACGACCACCGCGAGAAGTTCCTGCAACCCTTACTCGACGGCAAGATCCGTTCCGCCTTCTCGATGACCGAGCCCGGCGCGGGCGCCGACCCGACGCTGCTCACCACGACGGCTCTGCGCGACGGCGACGAGTGGGTGATCAACGGTCACAAATGGTTTACGTCAAACGGGTCGGTCGCCGACATCCTGTTGGTGATGGCCGTGACCAACTCCGACGTTCATCCATACCAGGGCAGCTCGATGATCGTGGTGCCCGCCGACGCGCCGGGTGTGAACATCGTGCGCGACATCCCGACGATGGAGCACCCGACCGAGCACTTCGGGCGCATTGGCGGCCACAGCGAAGTGATCTACACCGACGTGCGGGTGCCCTACGACAACCTGATCGGCCTCGAAGGCGAGGGCTTCGTGCTGGCCCAGAAGCGCCTCGGCCCCGGCCGCATCCATCACTGCATGCGCTGGCTGGGCCAATCCAAACGTGCTTTCGACATGTTGTGCGAACGCGCCGTCTCCCGGTATACCCACGGTTCTGTGCTGGCCGAAAAGCAGACCATTCAGAACTGGGTGGCCGACTCGATGGCCGAGATGTCCGCGGCCCGTCTCATGACGTTGCAGGCCGCGTGGAAGATGGATCAGGTCGGTGCGCCCGCCGCCCGCGTCGAGATCGCGATGATCAAGTACTACGGAGCGACGGTGCTTTACAACGTGATCGACCGCGCCATCCAAATCCATGGCTCGCTGGGTTTCTCTACCGACCTTCCGCTCGAGCACATGTACCGCGCCGCGCGCGCGGCTCGTATCTACGACGGACCCGATGAGGTGCACAAGGTGACCGTTGCCCGCAAGACGCTGAAGGACTACAAGCCGGTCGAGGTGCCGACCGAACACGTGCCGACGCGCCGCGAGGCGGCCAAACGCAAGTTCGCCGAGATTCTGGACATGACCTCCGAGTAATCGCTACGCGTCAGCCATCACGGCTTGTTCGGCCAACCCGATCGGCAATGCGCCGGCGCCAGCCACACGGTTGTGGAAGTCGCGCAGGTCACCTCGGGCAGTGTTGAGGAAGTCGCTACGAATGCGCTCGATCTCGAGGCAACCGGTCAGGTACGAGGCCGCTTGCGTCGGCCAGGCGCAATAGCGCTTCACCTCGGCAATGGCCGTGGCTTCGGACAACGCCGTGTTCGACGTCATGAACCGCACGGCGTCGTCGAAGGTCATCGACCCGGTGTGCAGCGATGTGTCGACCACGATCCGGGCCGCGCGGAAGATGCGGGCGTCGAGATGGCCGAGGACCTCCTCGTTGGTCTCGAAGAAGCCGTGCTCGTACATCACCCGTTCGGCGTAGAGGCCCCAGCCTTCCGAGAAGTACGGCGTCGTCAGGATCTTGCGCAACGGACGCGGGTTGCCCTGCATCCACGTGAGATGCCAGTGATGGCCGGGGTACGCCTCGTGCGCGGTGATGGTAGGGATCGAGTGGTAGCTGTTCGACGCCAGGCGCTGCTGCACTTCGGCTTCGCTGGTGCCGTCGGGCGGGAAGGGCACAAAGAAATGACCGGTAAGCGTGGGCTTGAAGGCCGGGGGAGTGGCGTAGGACGCGACGGCGAGGACCGGGCGCTGGAATGGCGGCGACGGCTCGACCACGCACTCTTCGCCCGTGGCCAACGTGACGAGACCGTGGTCGATCAGGAACTGCCGGGCCTTGGTGGTGCACGTCTCATAGGCAAGCCGCATGTCTTCTGGCGACGACGGGTGATGGTCGGTGAGTGCTTTGTTGATCGAGCGCCAGTCCGAGTTCGCGTCGATGCGCCGAGCGACGTCGATCAATTCTCGCTCGACGACCTTGAACGCATCGACGCCGCGCTGGTGGAGGCCTTCGGTGTTGAATCCCAGCACCTCTTTGTCTTGCAACATCGCGCTGTAACGCATCTCACCGAACACCCAGTCGCCCTTCGCCTTCGGCGCCAACTCGTCGAGCCACACGAGGTACGACTCGAGCGCCGCCGCGGCCGCCTCGCCCGCTTCCGCAACTTGGTACCTGAGCGTGTCGTTTTCGATCTCCTGCGGCACAAGATTTCGGAAATAGCCGATACCGGCGCGGCAGGGTCCGGCGGCGCGCTCGACGAACAGCGGTGGCACGAGGTCGGCGTCGATGTTGGCCCGGCCGTCTTCGAGCACGTCCGTGAGCCCACGCATGCGCGCGATGGCGAAGCGGGCCAGGTCGGCCTCGCTGTGCACGCGATGCAGGAACAACGCGAAAACGCCCTGTAGCGCGACACCAGGGTAAATGCCGGGGTCCCGGCGCCAGCCCACCCACGTTCGGCTGATCGCGCGGCCCGTCAGCGTCGAGCGCAGCAGCCCGAGGTCGATGCGCTGATCGAATGACAGCGACGACGGGTCGACATCGCCGAGGCGGGCGAGCCAGGCGTCGTCGGCCGCCTCGCGACGCTCGAAGGCCGCCGCGGAGTAGTCGCCGAGCAGCTCGTCGTGGCCGTCAACGCCGAGCTGAGTGGCTCGCACCGGTGACTCCTCCAGCTCGGCCGTTATCCACTCGTCGATCAGCGCATCAAAATCAGCCATCGGAGGACCGTACTAAGGCGGATAGCCTTGCCCGCATGTTGATGCACGGGGAGCCTCCGAGTCGTGCCGCGCGCCTTGGAGTGGCGTCGGTTCGTCGCGTTCCTCGGTCCCGACCTTTCGGTCGTGGGTCAGAGTCTCGTCGCGCTCGCACTCAATAGTTCAACCAGCCTCGTCGCCGGCGCAATGCTCGGCACCATCACCGGCACCTTCGAGCGCCTTCCCGGTTTGTTGATCATGGTGCCGCCGGCGATCGGGCTGCGCGGCAACGTGTTCTCTGCC
>JACCXE010000018.1 GCA_013697265.1 Actinomycetota bacterium
CGATGACTGTTTCTTCGCTGCCTGCTTCCCCGGAGGGCGGTCCGTCGCGGATTGCCGCGCTCGCGCCATACACAGAATGTAATAGGACGCTGCAAACCCGCGTCCTTCTGAGGGAGCGGCGAAGGCAGTGGGCAAGCGGAACTAGTAGAAGAACGGTATGCAGATCTCACCGCGCTACGACGGCCCGCCGGTACTCGACGTGGACTTCGAAGGCGACCCCGCCGGGCCGATCGTTCGCCAGCGACGGCGCCTAGCCGACACACTGCGGACGCTCACCGACGAGCAGTGGGCCTCGCCCAGCCGGTGCGAGGGCTGGACGGTACAAGACGTCGTGTCGCACCTCATTGGCACCGACGGGTTCTGGATCGTTTCCTTCCGTTCCGGCCTCAAGGGTGAGCCCACCCGGTTTCTCAGCGGCTTCGACCCCGTAGCGACACCGGCGCAGATGGTGCAGGGCATGCAGGCACTGACACCGGCCGACGTGCTGACCCAGTTCGAAGAGAAAACCGACGCGCTCGAAGAACTGCTTGTGAACGTCGACGCGTCGCAGTGGGCCGTGTTGGCCGAAGCGCCGCCAGGGCATCTCGCGCTTCGCGTCGCCGCCCTTCACGCGTTGTGGGACGGGTGGGTACACGAACGCGACATCGTCATCCCGCTCGGCTTCGCGCCGGTGGAGCGAGCCGATGAGATGGACCTCGTGCTGCGCTACGCCGTCGGGCTCAGTCCCGCGTTCTTTGTCGCGACCGAGTCGCGAAAAACTGGCGCGCTTACCGTGAGCGCCACCGAGCCCGCGCTGTCGCTGCTCGTCGAGGTCGGCGAGTCCGTGCGTGTACGCAACGGCGCCGCGTCGCACGGCCCATGCCTAGCGGGCCGCACCGTCGACCTCATCGAAGGGCTGAGCCACCGCGGCGAGTTCGCGCACAGCCTGGAGCCCGACGACATGTGGCTGCTCGACGGCCTCAGTCAGGTCTTCGACAAGGTGTAACCACCGCAACTTCGCGACTCAGGCAGTACCGGCTCTTCGTGCTGCTTGGAATCCACCGTCGAGGTCGGTGGCATTCCTCAGGCCCAGTTGTTGCAAAGTCGACGCGGCCAGACTCGAGGCGTACCCCTCGTCGCACACGAGCACGATCTCGAGATCGGGGTCGTCGGCTTCGGGGAGCCGATGGTCGCTGGTCGGGTCGAGGCGCCACTCCAACTGGTTGCGATCAACCACTACCGCTCCGGAAAGAGCGCCGTCATGCTCACGCAACCCGACAGGACGGATGTCGACAATGAGCGCACCCCGCGCCCGCAGCACCGGTAGGTCCTCAGCCGTCGGACGGCGCGGGAGGGTCCGACGGGCCTCGTCCAACATCCTGTCGACGGCGCTCACCCGGCAATCATGGCCTGTGTCTCGCCACACTCAGTTCATGTCCGTCTCGCGTCGAAGTGTTCGCCGATCGACGCCAACCAGTCTTGGGCGGCGAGCGCACCATGGCCGCCCTTGTAATCGGCCAACTCCGGCGACCATCCCGCGATCGACGCCGCCATCCGCCCGGCAACGTCGGCACGGGCCGCTACCGCAGCCAGTGGGACCTGCTGGGTGCGGATCGTGAACAGCACGGCGTCGGTCGTCTCGAGTCGCCGCAGCACTTGACGTTCACTGCGCAGGTAAAGCCCGTCCGGTGCGTCGACATCGCGGGTCGGGGTCGCCTCGGGTAAGAAGTACGTCGGGACGTCGTGAATACTCCAGTTTCGGCGCCACACCATCCGCCGCGGCGCAAGGCGGGAGAGGAACCCGTTGACCTTTGCCGCGAGCTCTTCGGGGTAGTGCGGCACCGGGTCGTGCACCTCCGTGAGAGGACGCCCGATCTTGTCGGCTAGTCGCCAGTACGACGGGAAGCACAGCGAGGCCGCGTCCAGATGCGGCACGCCGTCCCGCAACACCAACACGCACAGGTCCTCCTGAACCGACCGCCCCGCGGCGTCGAGCGGATGCAGCGATGAACGGTTCGTCACGGCTCGGGTTAGGGCGAGGATCTCCTCGGATGCGGCGCGCACTTCGGCGGTGTCGAGCGCGGCAAACACTTCGGCCGGTCGCTCGTCGAGCAGGACGGACTTCAGCGCCACGTCGCGTTCGTAGTCGCGGTCTACGACGAAGAGTCCGTCGTCGAGCGACCGCGTGCCCATCGCGAGCCACGGCGGGCCGGGCTCAAGGTGTAATTCGTCCAACCAAGCCGGCGGGTCCGCCGCGCCCGGGAGTTTGCGACGCGGGTGCATGGCCGAACAGTAGGACTAGGGGTTACGCCCCATGTATGACAGCAACTTGTCTTGCGCGGGCAGGTCGGGTGCCGTCGCGATTGCCGGCTGGAACGCGGCGCCGCGCTTGTCATCGGTGAGGCGACCCTCCACTAGCTGCCACGCAGTGTCAGCCAACCCCTCCGGCATCGCGGTGTCCTGTCCGGTGGCCTTGGCGAGGTCCCACCCGTGCACCAATTGGTCCACGAACGAGATGCCGAGACCCACGCCTTCGTTTTCCTGGGCCTGCGGGTCGCGGTAGACGTCGATCGTCGCGGCGCTGTAGCTGTTGTAAGTGAGCACCGGATCACTGCCCACGAGCTCGGGCGGGTTGGGGCTCGGAGGCGCAGCGTCTTCGCCCTTGGCCTTGCCGATGAAATACTGCTGCGAGTCGCACATGTGGTTGATCAACATGCGCACGTCCCATTGCTCGCACGGGGTTTTGTCATCAAGGTGGTCAACTGCGCCAGCCACTTTCTCTGACGCCCAGTGACTCGCCTCGTCGAAATTCTTGAGGAGGTCCACCCATGATGCGTACCCCCGTCGAAGTTAGATAGACGGCACCGGTTGAGGCGGCGGAGGCCCGACGTAACGCGAGCTGGGCCGAATGATCCGGTTGTCGGCGTGCTGCTCCAAGGCGTGCGCGCACCAACCGACCACGCGGCTGGCCGCGAAGGTGGGCGTGAACAGGTCGCGCGGAAACCCGCACTCATTCATCACAACCGCCGCGTACCACTCGATGTTCGTGTGCAGCTTGTGGTCGGGTTTGAGCTCGGCCAGGGTGCGCTCGATCTCGGCCTCGACCTGCACGGCAAAGTCGACCAGGTCACCGCCGATCCGTTGCGCGACACCCCGCAACATCACCGACCGCGGGTCCGCCGTTCGGTAGACCGGGTGACCGAAACCCATGATCCGATGCCCCGAGCCGACTGCATTTCGCACCCAGTCGGCGGTGCGGGACGGGGCGCCGATCGCGTCGAGCGTGTCGAGCGCCCGGCTGGGCGACCCGCCGTGCAGCGGGCCCGACAGGGACCCGAGCGCGGCCACGATCACGGCACCCAAGTCGGCGCCGGTAGACGTAACCGCACGGGCCACGAACGTCGACGCGTTGAAGCCGTGGTCGATGCCGAGGATCATGTATTGCTCGATCGCGCGGGCCCGCTGAAGATCTGGGACCTCGCCGTTTATCATGTAGAGGTAGTTCGACGCGTAGGCCAGACCGTCGTCGGGGGCAATGGGATAAAGCCCGTTCCGGAGCCGGTGAATCGCCGCGATGAGCGTGGGCACTGCCGCGCTGAGACGCATGGCATCAGCGCGAAGACGATCACGGTCGACGTCGAGTGACGCGGACAGGTTCTCGACACCGGCGAGCAGCGATATAGCGGTGCGCAGCGCGGCCACCGGAGCGGGGATGATGGCTGCAATCGTCGGCAGCGCCTCGAGCACCGGCGTCGGCAGATGACGCAGGGGCGCGATCTCGGCCTGGAACGCAGCGCGACCGTCGAGGTCGGGCAGGTCGCCGTCGATCAGCAGGTGCCACACGTCTTCGAACGTGCGGCTCGCCGCGAGGTCGGGCGCCGCGTATTGGCGGTAGTGGTAAAAGCCCTCGTCACCCCGAACGTCGCCCAGTTCGGTTTGCGCCACTACGACGCCCTTGAGCCCGGGTGGAGCGGTGGCGGCTAGCTCGCCAGCTGGACGCAACTGGGCCAACGCCATCAGGTCACGCAGCGAGATAATGCCCTTGAGTTCGTCGCCCACCGTTACCGGGATGTGGCGGTAACCGCGGTCGGCCAACTGATGCCAAGCGTCGTCGATCGTCGCATCGGCTTGCACGCATTCGGGGTCGGCGGCCATCCATTGCCCCACGGTCGCTGTGGCCGGTGCCGCGCCAGCCGCAGCGGCGCGCAGCAAGTCTCGCTCGGTGAGGATGCCGACGGGATAGTTCGACTCGACCACCACCACTGATCCGATGCCGTTCGTCCGCATTCGTTCGGCCGCGTTCTCCAACGACTCGCCGGGCTGAGCCGTGATCGCCGGCTCGGTCATCGCCGCACTCACGGCGGGACTGTTGTTCATTCTTTCTCTCTTTCGTCAGCCCAATCGAACCGCATCGCCGCCGTATCGTCAAGATTGATCGCATCAATGTAAATAGAATGGTCGCATGGCTGATCCGTGGATGACGTCGGAGGCCGCGGTCCAGCGCCTCGGCGTGAAACCCGAGACGCTCTACGCCTATGTGAGCCGTGGCATCGTCCAAAGCGAACGTGTCCCCGGCAGTCGGCGCAGCCGGTTCCTGCGCGCCGATGTCGAACGCCTCGCGGCGCGCCAACGCGGAGGCGGGGGACGCGCAGGCGGCCTCGAAGTGATCATCGAGACGGAACTGACCAAGCTCGACCCGTCCGGCGAGCTCGCCTATCGCGGGTGGGACGTCGTCGATGCGGTCGCCGATTCGACCTTCGAAGAGGTGGCGTCGTGGCTTTGGCACGGCACCCGCGAGCGCAAAAAGTTCGAGGCGTCGCCGCCGATGACCGAAACCGCCGGCCGGATTGCCGCCGTTCTAAAGGACCAGCCGGTGATGGACCGCCTGCGCGCCGCGATCGCAGCCGTGCGAGCCACCGACGCGTTCCGCGATGACCGCCGACCCGAAGCCGTGGCGGGCGCGGGCCGGGCCATTATCGCCACGCTGATCGAAACGCTGCCTCGAATCGGCGAGGCCGAATCGCCTAACGCGTCCGTCGCGGCCCGCTTGTGGCCCCGGCTTTCGAAGCAACCGGCCAGGCCGCGACTCGTGAGATTGCTCGACGCCACGCTTGTGCTGTTGGCCGACCATGAGATGGCCGCGTCCACGCTCGCAGCGCGCGTCGCAGCCAGTACGTGGGCGGACCCCTACCTCGTCGAACTCGCCGGGCTCGCCACGCTCGGCGGCCCGCTGCACGGCGCCGCGAGCAGTTCGACGCGCGAGCTGATGCGCGAGACGATCGCGACAAGCCCGGCCGAGGCGATCGGAGCCCGCTTACGCGAAAATCAACTCATCCCCGGGTTCGGCCATCGGGTGTACAAAACCCACGACCCGCGCGCGGTAATCCTTCTCGAGATGCTCGCCGCGGTCCGCCGCGACCCGGTCGAAGAGGAACTAATGACGATCGTGCGCGACAGGGGCCTGCCGTTCCCCAACGTCGACTTCGCGATCGCCGCGTTCGCCGAGCGCTACAACATGATCGACGACGCCGGCGAAGTGATCTTCGCGATCGCACGTACCGTCGGCTGGCTAGCCCACGCGATCGAGGAGTACCGCTACCGCCTTCGCTTCCGCCCCCGCGCCATCTACACCGGCGCTTCTCTTACGTCCTCTCGATGATGGTGGCGGTGCCCATACCGCCGCCGGTGCACATAGTGATTAGGCCGGTGCTCTTGTCCTGGCGTTCGAGTTCGTCGAGCACGGTGCCGATCAGCATCGAACCCGTCGCACCGATCGGGTGACCGAGCGCCATGGCGCCGCCGTTCACGTTGCACGTGTCCCAGTCGGCACCGGTGTCCTTCAGGAACTTGAGCACCACGGCCGCGAACGCTTCGTTGACTTCGATCAAATCGATGTCGCCGATCGCCATGCCCGCCTTGTCCAGACAACGCTTGGTCGCAGGCCCAGGCGCGGTGAGCATGATCACGGGTTCGGTGCCCGCGACCGCCGTCATCACGATGCGGGCGCGAGCCACGAGACCGTGGGCCTTGGCGTAGGCGGGCGACGTCACGATCACCGCGCTGGCTCCGTCGACCACACCCGACGAGTTGCCGGCGTGGTGCACGTGGCGGATCTCTTTCCACTCCGGATACGACAACAGCGCGGTCTGGTCGATCGTCAACTCGTGGCTTTCGAGGGTGTGGGCGCCCATCTGCTCGAAGCTGGGCGCGAGCTTGGCAAGGTCGTCGAGCGTGGTGCCGGCGCGGGGGAATTCTTCGCGGTCGAGCGCGGTTGACCCGTCTTCGTTGAAGATCGGCACCAGGCTGTTGTCGAACCGGCCTTCGGCGATCGCCTTGGCCGCGCGGTCCTGACTGTCGACGGCCAGCCGGTCGCACTCTTCGCGACTGAAGCCCTCGGTCGTAGCGATCAGGTCGGCGCTTATGCCCTGCGCGACCATCGGGTATTGATCGAACAGGTGCGGGTTGTTCGCGGTGAACCCGTCAACATGCATGGGAGCGGGCCGTGACATCGACTCGACTCCACCGGCGACCACGAAGTCCTGATGTCCGCTCAACACGCCCATCGCCGCGAAGTTCACGGCCTGCTGGCCTGATCCGCAGAATCGGTTGAGGGTGACGCCCGGCGCGTCGAGATCCCAACCGGCATCGAGCGCCGCCATGCGGGCGATATCCATCGAGTGGTCACCCGACCCGGCGCCGCAACCCATAATCACGTCGTCGACGTCTTTGGTGTCGAAGCCGTGCCGGTCGCGCAGCGCATTGAGTACTTGGGCCAAGATCCGCTGGGGATGCACCCCGTGGAGCGCGCCGGTCTTTTTTCCCCTACCGCGGGGCGAACGCATGGCGTCGATTATCAGGGCCTCAGGCATGGCGAGTTCCTAGCACCGAGGCCGGTTGCCCGTCTGAAACCGGGTTGGCGTGGGTAAGCAGGGCTTGATGACGGGTCGGTCAGGCACAACCGCTTCTCCTCCGCACGCCCATGTCGTGCATTTCTATGACCGCGCCTCGGAACTGGCCGGGGCTGTCGGTCGATATATCTCAGACGCACTTATATCGGACGCGACGGTTCTCATCGTCGCCACACCGCCGCACCGAGCAGCGTTCGATGAGTGGCTCGCCGGCCACGACGTCGACGTCGAGGGCGCTCTGGCCCAGGGTCGCTACGTCACCCTCGACGCTCAGGCATTGCTGGACCGGTTCATGGTGGAGGGGCGACCTGACCCGTCGCGGTTCCGCGACGTGCTTAACCGCTATCTCGACGACGCGCCGTCGCCCGTCGTTGCCTTCGGCGAAATGGTTGCGATCCTGTGGGAGCAGGGCAACGTGGTTGGCGCCCTCCAGCTCGAAGATCTTTGGAACGCCCTGGGCGAGGAACGGCGCTTCACCCTCTATTGCGCCTACCGCGCCGCGTCATTCGCGAACTGCGACGACCTCGGCGCGGCGAACCGCGTTTGCGCCTCGCACTCGTCAGTGGTCGCACCGTCCAGCTACGTCGAAACCGAACTGCCATCGGTGACGCCGTCCGAGCAGGCCCAGATGTTCTTGCCCGTCGCCGAAGCCGTCATCGGCGTGCGTCGCTTTGTCGCCGGCGCGCTTGCGCTCAACTATTCCCAAGCGGTGATTGCAGACTCGGTACTGGTCGCCTCTGAACTGGCCACAAACGCGGTGCGCCACGCGCTCGGCCCCTTTCACGCAGTGGTCGCCCCGTGCGACCACGGCATACGCCTCGAGTTCCACGACGCCTGCCCTGCAACGCCGCGTTTACGGCTCGCCCTGACCACCGAGGTCGACGGCCGCGGTTTGGCCATCGTCGACCGTCTCGCCCACAAGTGGGGCGTCGACGAATACGCGGGTCGCAAGGTGGTTTGGGCCGACATCGTCGGCTGACACCGCGCTAACCCGGCTCGCTGCACAACACTGGGAGCCGTGACATGGACACCTAGCGCAGCTGGTCGAACGCGTAAAACGTCGCTATAGCGCCGTGCGCCACGAGGGTGATCCATGGCGAGGCTACGAATCCAGAGCGATAGTTGCCGCGTAGAGGAAGATGCCGACGCCGAAGCGGTTCAAGCGGGGACGGGGCACCACACACCACGCCACAAGATTGAACCCAATAGCGGCGCCAAACATCGCCGCGCCATACACCGCCGCAGCGAGATGTCCGTCGCTGCCCCCGTCTCGCACGTACTCCGCGAACAAGCTGGTGGGAAAGGGCAACGCGGCGACAACGGCGAGCAGGACCAGATTGGCCATGACCAGCCGACGCGAGACCTCTTCGGAGAGCGCGAGCAGCGTGTGATGGTTCACCCACACGATCCCGATCACCGAGAAGCTCACGATGTACGCGACGTAGGCGGGCCACTCCTCGCCCAGCCGTTCGGCTAACGATCCACCCGAACAACGTAATGACGCCCAGCCCTTAGCCTCGGCGACATGAGCGTCGTAAAAATCAATGCCGTCGAAGTGCCGGCCGACCGGGCCGCCGAGTTCGAAGGGCGGTTCACGGCGCGCGCCGGCGCCGTTGAACACAGCGAGGGCTTCGAAGCCTTCGAGTTGCTACGCCCGACCGAGGGAGCCACTCGTTACTTCGTCTACACACGCTGGGCGAGCGAGGAGACTTACCAGGCCTG
>JACCXE010000021.1 GCA_013697265.1 Actinomycetota bacterium
CTGCGTGGTCGGGCCGTGGTTGACCGCCTTGATGAAAATGCGCTCGCCGTTGATCGTCCAACGAAAGTCGCGCATCGAAACTGACCGCAGGCCGGTGGTGACCGAGCGGGTGTCACTCGCCAACTCGCCGCGTGATCCGTCCGGTTTCACGACAAAAAGCGCGACCGAAACGTGGGCCAGGGCCGGGTCACCGAGGGCGTGGGGCCACCACAGCTGCGGGTTGTCGACGTCGACCTTCCACGAGATCGCGTTGTTCGCTGCAGCCAGGTTGTGTTCAGCTTCGTGATCGGTGACGCGATCGCCTTGCCGCACCGTCGTGCGCACTACCACCGTCATCGCGCCGGTGGTGTTCACGTCGGCCGCGAGGTCAAGCGTTGCCCGCGACGCGTCGGCTCGTGCGCACAACACCCCCATGGTTTGGATGCGTGCCGGCCCGGTGTGTTCGATGCGGACCGGGCGCCAAATTCCGCCGGGCGAATCGTCGGGGTCGAGGCAGTCCCAGTGCTGGAAGACGCCGGTGATGTTGCGCTTCTCGGTGAGGTCTTCGGGGCGGGAACACGCGACCTCGAGGGCCAGGATGTGTTCGCTGCGTTCGCGCAGCGCGTCGGTTACTTCGAAAGCGTGCGGCACGAAGTAGCCCTCGGTGTCGCCGACGTAGTTGCCGTCGAGCCACACGTCGGATGTGTAGAAGATGCCGTCGAAGCACAACCACGACCGGCTGCCCGTGGGGGCGGCTTCGAAGTGGGCGCGGTACAGCACCGGCCCGTCCGTCTCGGCGAACGCAGGGGTGGAGCGCCACTGCGACGACGCGGGAATCGGCTCCCAGGCCGAGTCGTCGAAGTCCGGTTCGGGGTAGCGGCGGCGCAGCTCTTCGTCTGCGATCGCGGCGCTCCACCCATCACTGATCTCCACGGCTCGGTGACGCTACTTAATGCAAGTCAAGGACAGCGCCAAACGACACAGGTCAGGAAGAGCGCAGGCGGTCCTCGGGATTCTCTGAGTCTTCTTTGGAAGGGTTGCCGTTGCACGACCGTCTGAATCGGTGTTCACGGTCGCGACGCAACGATGCGTTACGCGACCTCTTGAGGAGGACCGATGACCCCCAACGTTCAGACCCGCTCCAAGTGGCGGCGCCCCGTCCGTCTCGCAGCCGCTGGAATCGCCAGCGTGCTGGTGGTGGTGAGCTACCTCTCCGGCGTCGGCGGCGATGCCGATGCGGTCGACGTGCGCCGGGTTAGCGAACCGGCGATGCCGACCACGCAGCCGACGGTCGCGCCGACTTCCACGAGCGCAGTCGTCCCCGCGTCGTCGTCCCATGGTGTCGCGGCCGCGCCGACGGCACCCGCCGTCGCCCGCAAGGCCGCTCCGAAGACGGCCGCCACCCAGACGCGAGCGACACCTGAGAGCGCCGTGCTCGACTGGGTCGACGCCGTCGGTCGGGGCGACGTGAAGACCGCCGCGGCGCTGGTCGGACGGAAGTCGCGGCGCTACATCGAGTCACTCGGCGGCAACGTCGAAGGGTTCATGAAGGAATCGCAAGAGGGTTACGGCGGCTGGGTGCAGTCCTCGGACCGCCAGACCACCGAGATCGAGCTCGGCGCCGTCGACAACGCGCCGACAACGATCGTGGTGCTTTCCGGCACGTCGCGGGGTGAAGGCAGCGACGGTTTCCGCACCGACGCAATCCCGGCTGTTCGCATAGGCGGCGGATGGATGGTCGAGCCCACCGCGTTCCGCAGCGACACTGGCGGACGTCTTGAGCTGGTCACCCCAACTCGCGCCAGCGACGGCCGGCTCGCGACGATGCAGCCCGACGGCGTCATCTCTGCCAACGCTCTCGGCACCGGCGACTTCTACTTCTCACTGGAGGACCAGCCGGCGGCGCGGGTGCAGGGTGAACGGGCCGGTGGCGGCGCGCGGGCAACGTGGGATCCGCCCGGTGACATGGCAGCCCACCGACACCTGCTTGTCGTCGCTTACGCCGACGGTGACACGCTCACGGCTTTCGCCGGCGTGTTCGACGTCGCCTAGTCCCGTTCCTAGAGGTCCGCGGTCAGCTTGCCTTCGAGGTCGGCGACCACGCTGAGTTGAGCGGGGTTGCCCTTCGACGTGACCGTCACGACCCACGTGCCCGACGACAACGCTAGGGAAGTGGTGTTGAACGTCGTGTCCTCGGTTAGCACCTTGAGCGGGCCCTTCAACTCGAGCCGGCCACTGCGGCCTTCGTAGCGGCGAACGGCAGGAACGGTGACGGTGGCGCCGCCGGACGTCGTGAAGTTGGAATCGCTCGGCAGGCTGAACTGCACCGATGGCGCCGGGTTGGACAGGCCCTTCGAGCCCACGGCCA
>JACCXE010000027.1 GCA_013697265.1 Actinomycetota bacterium
GTTGATGGGCGACCCGGGCACGAGCGTGGTCGTCGGCCGCACTGCGCCCAACCCGGCCCAGCTTGGCAACACCGGACCGTTCAGCCGGACCCAAAAGGTCAACGAGGTTTCGGGCCCCCGCTACCTCAACACTTGCAACATCTTCTACCGACGGGCCGACGTCGAAGCCGTGGGCGGATTCGACGAGCGCTTCGAGACCAAGGGCGGCGAAGACACCGACCTGGGTTGGCGAGTCCTCGACCGAGGTGGTGACGTCACCTTCGCCGACAACGCGCTGGTGCTGCACGACGTCTTCGCCGGTAGCTTCCGATCCGCCTTCAAGGAAGCCGTGACCTGGCGCGATATCCCACTGGTGGCCGCCCGCCACCCGAAGCGGGCCCGGCCGCTGCTCGTGCACCGGGTCTTCTGGAAGAAATCGCACGAGTACGTGCTGTTGGCGGTGGGCGCCATGGCGGCAGGGGCTGTCACCCGCAACGCGCTGCCGCTGGTCGGGGTCTTGCCCTGGCTCTGGTTCCGAATTAAGAAATCGCCCCTTGACCGGGGCAAGGTCACGCGGTTCAAGTACCTGCCCCACGCGTTCGTCATCGATGCCGTCGAGGTGACCACGATGGTGCGCGGCTCGGTCAAGAACCGCACCTTCGTCTTGTAGACGAGGCTGCGCCGCTCTTCTTCATCGGCTAGCGGTTCCAGTGGCGGTGGCGGCCCAGCGCTTCGAAGAAGTCCGCCGGCGTTAGGGTCACGCCCGCTGCGTTTACCGGCAAGTTCAACGCTTCGGCCATCGCCGAGTCGGCGACACCAATCGTTTTGTGGTGTCGGAAGGCTTCTTGCACGAAGGTGGTCGTGACTTCGTCGGGTTCGGTGGCGAGCACCACACCGTCGTATTCGACCGGGTCGCTGATGTGGGCTGAGCGGTCGATCGGTAGTCCGCTGGCGAGCTTGCCGAAATGAGGGCCGATCACGATCACTTCGACGCCGAGTGGGTCGGCGGCGGTGCGGTAGGCGTTGACCAGCTTCGCCGTCGTGTCCTCGTCGGCCAGTATCGCCACCATGCGCCCGCTAACGATCGGGTCTTGCGGACGCGTTTGCGACAACGCTTCGGACACGACGTCGGGGTCGACGACCTTGCCTGCCGGCGCGGTGGTGCCAAGATGCGCGGCGACGGTGTCGGCCAAGTCGGCATCGACGTTGCCCAGGTTGGCGATCATGCGCGCCTGGATGCCAGGGCTAACGCACTTGCCCAGTTCGAAGCTGAACGCCTGGGCGACGTGAAGCTGTTCGATGGGCGATAGCGAGCGGTAAAACAGCGTCGCCTGCGAGTAGTGATCGTCAAAGCTTGCGGGCCGCAGCTTGATCTTGGTCGCGTTGCGCTCCATGGCCACCGGCGGGTGCGTGTACGCAGTGCCGTCGGGCCGGGCGAACGGGCAGCCACCGCCCAACGAGTTCGGCGTATAGGGCGTTGTGCCGACGTGCACTGCGTGCTGAGAGATGCCGTCACGATTGTTGTCGTTGACAGGCGCCAGCGGACGGTTGATCGGGATCTGCGAAAAGTTCGGCCCACCCAACCGCGAAATCTGCGTGTCGAGATACGAAAACAGACGCGCCTGCAGCAACGGGTCGTCGGTGATCGCAATACCGGGTACGAGGTGGCCGGGGTGGAAGGCGACTTGCTCGGTCTCAGCGAAGAAGTTGTCGGGGTTGCGGTTGAGCGTCAGCGTGCCTACGGGCCGCACCGGGCACAGTTCCTCGGGTACGAGCTTGGTGGGGTCGAGTAGGTCTATGCCTTCGAAGGTTTGGTCGGGCGTGTCGGGCATCACCTGCACCCCGAGCTCGTACTGCGGGAAGCCGCCGGTCGCGATGCGAGCGTGCAAGTCGCGGCGGTGATAGTCGGGGTCGATGCCGCCGAGCTTTTGGCTCTCTTGCCACACGAGGCTGTGGATGCCGGCCGTCGGTTTCCAGTGCCACTTCACCAACGACGTCTCGCCCTTAGCGTTGCTCAGCCGGAACGTGTGGACGCCGAAGCCTTCCATCGTGGCGTAGCTGCGCGGGATGGCGCGGTCCGACATCACCCACATCAACATGTGCGTCGACTCGGGCTGGAGGCTCACGAAGTCCCAGAACGTGTCGTGGGCGCTCGCGGCTTGAGGGATTTCGCGGTCGGGTTCGGGTTTCACCGAGTGCACGAAGTCCGGGAACTTCAAGCCGTCTTGAATGAAGAAGACGGGGATGTTGTTGCCCACGAGATCGAAGTTGCCTTCGGCTGTGTAGAACTTGGTAGCGAAGCCGCGCACGTCGCGGGCGGTGTCGGCCGAACCGCGTGAACCAGCCACGGTGGAGAAACGGGTGAAGGATGGTGACATTGCGCCCCGCCGCAGGAATGCGGCCGCGCAAATGTCTTCGAGCCCGTCGGTCGCCTCGAATATGCCGTGGGCCGCGGCGCCCCGGGCGTGCACGATGCGCTCGGGGATGCGCTCGTGATCAAAGTGCGTGATCTTTTCGCGCAGGTGGAAGTCGTCCATCAGCGTGGGCCCGCGCACGCCGGCCTTGAGCGAGTTGTCCGCGTCGTCGATACGCAGGCCCTGGGCCGTTGTCACCCGGTCGCCGGATTGGGCCCAGGTGGGCGCGGTCGCGTCGTCGACGGGGTTCGGGCTGGTGTGCGGGGCGACGAAGCCAGCGGCGCGCGCTTGTTCGGCGCGGGCCACGGCGTTGGCTTTGCCCGTCTTCATCGGCTTGATTGGTACGGGTTGTTTCGACGCGCTGGTCGCGTCCGGACGGTTGGGCGACTTAGCCCCGTCGGCTGCCACCGGGAACTTGCGCGACTTGGAGCGAGGCTTGCTCGGTGGGGCAGAAGGCTTGCGAGTTGGCATGCCCCGCTCTACCCCCGTGCCGCCGTACCAAACCTGGTAGCCGCGGCGAGGAGCGATCTACCAACGCGTTGTAGCGCGCTCGTAGATCGCGACGTTTTTCGGTCCGATCGCGTCCCAGTCGTAAAGCTGGGCCCGCTCGATGCAGCGAGCGCTCAACGCGGGGCCACTCTCGTCGAGCAAGAACTGGATCTGGCGGGCGCACTCGTTGACGTCTTCGGGCTCGGACAGCGCACCGACATCGTTGGTGATGATCTCGGCTAGCGCGCCCGAGCGGGTGCCGACCACCGGCGTTCCCGAGGCGAGTGACTCGATCGGTGCGATGCCGAAGGCCTCGTTGAGGCTGGTCAGCGCAGTGAGCGACGCCCGGGCGTACTCCTTCCGAAGCTCCTCGGGGCCGAGGTCACCGAGGAACGTCAGCTTGTCTCGGTGTCTGGCCGGCAGCAGCGATCGCACGCGTTGTTGGACGTCATCGTCGGCCGCCCCGCAGAACACGAGATGGGCGTCGGGGTTCTTGACCGCCGCCTTACCGAAGGCGGTTACCAGAAAGTCCGGGCGCCTGCGGTTGTCGTTCGCCGTGGCAACGCACAAGATCCTTCCCGGCACCCGTTCTTCGTCGGGAGCGAACGACGCGACGTCGAGGCCGTACGGCACGATCTCGGCGTCGAATCCGTAATCCGCTTTCAACGCGTCGACGGGGGCTTGGCTCGCGCAGAGGATCACCTCCGCGTGGGTGCACGCATTTTTGAACAGTTTGAACTGGTGTTGGTCGCGCCAGCGCGGTGCGATGATGCCGCCGATCGTGAGGACGTAGGGCAGTTCGGCCCGCTTCGCCGCGAACGCGTCGTGATAAGAGAAGGCGTGAACGACGTCGGGTTTGATGCTCTTGATCCGTCGACGCATAGCCGGGATCATCGTGACCGGCGGCACGAGTTCGCGGTGCACTCGGCTCAGGTCGCGCGCCTTGACGGTGCGGTACGGCAGGCCGTCGATTTCGTAGGCCGCGTTCTTCGGTCCACCTGCGAGGATCGACGCGTCGTGACCCTGGGCGCGCAGCCACGAGCACAAGCCGTGCATGGTCGATTCCGAGCCCCCGCGAACGTAGGGCCAGCAGTACGGGTTGGTGAGGGTGACGCGCAACGCGGACCCTAAATGACGAGGTCTACGAGCTGCGGCTGTGACTCGTGCACCGCGAGCCAGTTCGAGTCGTTGAACCGTTCCATGGACATGTCGTAAGGCGTGAACGTGACGCCGGTGTCAGTGATGCGTCCCACGGTGAAGCCGTGTTTCGTGAGGTCCTCGTAGAAGTCGCGCAGCAAGTATTTGGTGAGAATCGAGACGCGGCCGTATTCGAACTGCACGGCGCGAATCGCCTTGCGCGCGAACGACTCTTTGAAACCTTGGATAACAAGTCCTTCGGCGCCCTCGACGTCCATCTTGAGCAGGTCGACCTTTTCAATGCCACTGTCGGCCAGATAGCTGTCACCGGTGCGCACCGGTACGTCCACCGCTACGGACTTCGCGTCGTGCGGGTACTCGGTCATGGTGGTGAGCGCCGGATAGTCGGGATAGTGGTGGATCGTCACCGTGCCCGGCGCGTGGCTGAGACCGAATTGGTTGACGGTTACTCGGCTGTCGCCCACGTAACGCTTCGTCAGGCCGCTTGACGTTGCCGGCGAGATCTCGAACGAGTGCACCGCTTTGGCCCCGGCGCGGAGCGCAGTAGCGGTCCAGTCGCCGACGTTGGCACCCACGTCGAGCACCACGTCCAGGGTCGGCCCGAGCTTTTCCAACACCCGGGCTTCGCCGTTGCTTTCGATGTTTCGCAGCGCGGCGCCGCCTTCGTAGCCGCGCACTAATCCGTGCGCGGCGCGCACCGCTTGCTTCACGATCGGGTTGTCGCGCCGGCGGCCGATTTTCTCGAACGCCATTTGGAGACGCGAGGTTTCGTCAGGCATCACTCGTGTCTAACAGGTCGCTTTCACAACACGACCCGTCGATAGCGGATCGTGCCGCGCCAGAGGCTCCACGCCGCAGCGAAGTCGCCGCGCACGATCGGGCCGAGCCGCTCGGCCCAGTTCCGCAGGCCCGACTTGCGGCGCGGCGCGAGCATCCTGACATAAGGGATAACGGCTACCAGAGGGATCGGCGAGCGTGACACCAACGCCGCGACGAGGCCGACGACGGCGAGATCAAACGCAGCGGTGCGAGCTGAGAAGAAGTAGTGCCAAAACATGAATCGCCGTATTTCGGGCACGTTGGCGATGAGGGCGGGAAAGATCGCCATGCCTTGCTTCACGTGCAGCCAGCCTTTGTAGTCGCGCGGTTCGATGCGGTGGTGCACAACCGCATCGGTCGCGAACGCGGGCACGGCGTTGGCCGCGCGCAGCACGTCCCAACCCACGACGGTGTCTTCGCCGCCGAAGGGCGTGCCGCCTCGGCCCGGTCGATAGCCCTCGAGCGGGCGGAACCCACCGGCCGCGATCAGTTCGTCGCGGCGATAGCCGATGTTGCACGTTTCGAAAAACGGCGTCGTGCTGCGCACGGCCACCGTGTGGTCCCACAGGCCCCGAGCGCCTGGCGCCGGTTCGGTGCGGCCCTGCACGAGATGGAGCCCGTGTTCCAATGCTCGGCGCATCTCGGCCAACCAACCGGGTTCGGGCAGCGTGTCGTCGTCGGTGAACGCAACGAGTTCGGCGCGGGCCAGCGAGAGCGCCGCGTTGCGGCCGGTGGCCGGACCACCGTTTACTCCCACACGACCGGCCCGGAAGGCGAGCGGGGTGGACGCGGCGCGTGTTTGCAGCGCATCCCACGTGGCGTCGTTCGAGGCGTTGTCCACGACTATCACTTCGAACGCCGTTGGGTCGCCCGTCTGCGCTTCGAGGCAGTCGAGGAGCCCGGGCAGGTAATGAGCGCGGCGGAACGTGGAGATCAACACGCTGATTGCGGGGGTGGCGGAGGGGTAGCGCGCGCTGTCGGCTAGTTCCGCGAGGTGCGGCTCGGGATCCAACGCCATGGCGGGTCGTATTCTGTCAGCCCGCCCGCTTCACTACGCTCTCGCCGACATGACGGTTCGGACAGTCATTTTGTGCGGGGGCAAGGGAACCCGCGCCTATCCGCAAACCGTGTCGGTGCCCAAGCCGCTGCTTGAGGTGAACGGCCAACCCGTCGTGCAGCACGTGATGGAGTTGTACGCGGCGCACGGCTTTACCGACTTCGTGCTCGCCACCGGTTACAAGCACGAGGCCGTCGTCGAGTTCGCCGGAGGCCTGAAGACCGGTTGGGCTGTCGACGTGATTGACACCGGCGAGGAAACGAACACCGGTGGGCGCGTTCGCAAGATCGTCGATCACGTGGGCGACACCTTTTTCGTCACGTATTCCGACGGCCTGGGCGACGTCGATCTTCAAGGCACGCTCACCCACCATCACGCCCACGGCGGCTACGCCACGATGACCACGGTGCCGTTGCCGTCCCAGTACGGAACGGTCGAGTTCGACGGCGAGGGCAAGGTCGAGGGATTCCGCGAAAAGCCGAAGCTGCCCGACCACTACATCAACGCCGGCTTCTTCGTGTTCGACAAACGCTGCTTCGACACGTGGCCCGACCCGGGCGAGGACCTCGAGCGCGACGTGCTGCCCGCGTTCGCGGCGAGCGGCGAACTCTTCGTCTACAAGCACACCGGCTTTTGGAAGTCGATGGACACCTATAAGGACGCACTCGAGCTCACCGCGCTTTGTGCCGACGGGAACCCGCCATGGATGCGCTCCGGGGCATCCGCGTCCTCGTAACCGGCGCCACCGGCTTTCTCGGTACCCGCGTCGTCGACCAGCTCGGCGCGCAGGGCGCGGACGTGCATGCGATCAACGGACGCGACGTCAACGCCGTGGCGCGCTTGGCGAAGGCGGTTGACCCCCAGCGCGTTATTCACCTCGCCGGGTTCACCGACATCGGACGATCGTGGACCCACGCAGACGAGTGCTTCGCCGCCAACGTTGGGGCCACCGTTGCGCTGCTCGACGCCGTGCGCTTCACCGCGTGCGAGCGGTTCGTGTTTGCGTCGACCGCCGATGTGTATGGCGACGCGCCGGTGCCGTTTCGTGAGGACGGCCCCGTCAACCCGCTGTCGCCCTACGCCCAGTCCAAGCGTGCAGCGGAATTATCGTGCTTAAAGGAGGGCGCAGTGGTCGTGCGGCCGTTCAATTCGTACGGACCGGGCCAGCCGCCCAACCGGGTGGTGGCCGATGTGATCCTCACCGCGTTGAAGGGCCAAGACGTACAGATGCGGGGCGGTACACCTCGACGCGAGTTCAACTTCGGTGACGACACGGCTGCGGGCATCGTGGCCGCCGCCACCGTGGACGGGTTGGGAGGCGAGGTGCTCAACCTTGGCTGCGGACGCGACATCTCGATTCGCGAACTGGCCGAGCTGATTCTCGGGCTGATGGGCGACCCGGTGAAGGCCGTGTTCGGCGTGCTGGATGACCGACCGGTCGAAGTGCCGGTCGTCGTCGCCGCCACCGAGAAGGCGAGGCGGCTATTGGGGTGGTCGCCGTCGCGCAGCCTCGAGGAAGGACTCGTCGAGACGATCTCTTGGTACCGAGCGCAGGCACTTAAGGTGGACGGCCGATGAGCACCCACCCGCGCTTGCCGGCCCTCGACGGCACCCGCGTTCTTGTCACGGGTCACACCGGGTTCAAGGGCGCGTGGCTTTCGGCGTGGCTGCACGAACTCGGCGCCGAGGTTCACGGGTTTGCGCTCGCCCCGCCCGTCCGCGGCGCCTTCCACGATCTCGGCGTCGCCGCGTTCGCTACGACCGTCCACGGCGACGTCACCGACGCGGCCGCGGTAGACGCGGCTGTCGCCGCCTGTGGGCCCGACCTCGTGTTCCACCTCGCGGCCCAGCCGTTGGTGCGGTTGAGCTGGGTCGACCGCCGGTCCACGTTCAACACGAACGTCATGGGCACGGTGAACGTGCTCGAGGCGTCGCTCCCGATCGAGAGCGTGCGTGGCGTCGTGTGCATCACGACCGACAAGGTGTATGAGAACAACGAAACCGGCGAACCGTTTGTCGAGGGGGACCGGCTGGGCGGCCACGACCCGTACAGCGCGTCGAAGTCCGCGGCCGAACTCGCGATCCGCCCTTATCGCAGCCCGACGCTGATGGGCTTCCACGACGCGCCGGTCGTGTCGGTACGGGCCGGCAACGTGATCGGCGGCGGTGACTGGTCGGCCGACCGGCTGATTCCCGACATCGCCCGGGCCCTCGAGGCCGGCGAGAACATCACGCTACGCCGACCCGATGCCGTGCGCCCGTGGCAGCACGTGCTTGATTGCGCGTACGGCTACTTGCTGCTCGGCGCCGCCATGCTCGAAGGGCGCCCGCTGGCTCCGGCCTACAACTTCGCGCACGCGGGCGGCGCAGCGACGGTGGTCGAGGTGACGCGGGCGGTGGTCAAACACTGGGGCGCGTCGGACGATCGCATCGTGGTCGAACGCGAACTCAACGCGGCCGAGGCCGGATTGCTGACGCTCGACCCGTCACTGGCCCGCAAGGACCTGTCATGGGAGCCGGCCTGGACGCTCGACGAGACGATCGCGGAATCGGTGCGATTCTACCGCGACCCGACGATCGGGCGGCAGCAAATCGCCGAACACATGACGATCACCGCGACGCACGCGTAACTGCGGTGAAGGTCGCGCTGGTCCACCCCTTTGCCTGGCCCGACGTCCGGCGCGGCGGCGAGCGCTATCTCGATGACTTGCAGTGGTACTTGCGGGGCAAAGGCCATGAAGTTGACGTGATCACCGGTACCGACAGTCGCAGCCAAGTCACCCAGGGCCTGTACGGCTCCGACCGTCGCCTGCGACACCTGCCGGAACTCGTGATCTGGCGAGCCAACGTGAAGCTGCGGAAGCCGGACACATTTGGCGGGCGTGCGTTCCCGTCCCTCCTGCGCAACCGCTACGACATCGTGCATGCGCTGATGCCCACGGCCGCTCTCGCCGCGCGCGCTGCTGGTCAGCGCGTCGCGTTTACGCTGCTTGGCC
>JACCXE010000040.1 GCA_013697265.1 Actinomycetota bacterium
CACTGGCGGTGCTGGTGGTAATGGTGGTGTCGCCAATGCGGGCAAGGGTGGCAACGGTGGCGGCGGCGGCAACACGCCTGGCGCGGGCGGAACCGCCGGCAGCGGCGGCGCTGGTGGTAACGGTGGCGCGGCAGTTGCGATCAGTGGCAACGGCGGAGCGGGCATAGGCGGTGCCGGCGGTGCTGGTGGCGCTGGCGGTGCAGCAACCCCGGGCAACGCGACCGCGCTCGGTATCGGCGGAGCCGGTTTGGGTGGCGACGCCATATCGACGCTGACCGGCGGCGACGCCCTGGCCACCTCCACGGGAGGCGACGCCACGATCGACCTCACCGGACGCATGGTGTCGGTGAACAACCATGCGGTCGGCACGAACTCCGACGGCACGGCCGACATCGAAACCGGACACGCGGACGCCACCGGCAACCGCACCGACACCAACGTCGATCAAACCGTCGATTCCGACGCGGCCATTCTCATCGTCGACCAGACGGCTCCCGCCGTCGAGCTCGGGGTCGGGGCCGCTTCGAGCGGCATCAACGGCGCCATCGGAAATGGCTCCACGAACACTGCCTTGAACACGCAAGAGGCGGGCCCGGTTACTGATCCCGGTACGGCCGTGTCGGTGGCTACGCCCGGCGGTATCAATGCGCTGTTGGTACCCGGTATCGGTGTAGGCGGCAATGGCGAAGCCACAGCGATCCCCGCACCAGTGGGCGTCCCTGGTGTTGGCGGTGCTGGCGCTGTTGGCGGTGACGGTACTGGTGGGGCGAACGGCGGCCCCGCTCAGGCCATCGGCGGTCAGGGTGGTCAAGGTGCACCTGCGGGCGGCGTGGGCGGCGGTATTCCCGGCTCACGCGGCGCGGACGGCGTGGACGGCACGGACTTCGAATTCGACGGAAATCCTGGAGTCAGCCTTCCCGGTGCGCCTGGCGCGCCCGGCGCGACCGGCGCAGCATCTGTCGGCGGCGCTGCTGCCATGTCCACAGACGGGGCGTCAATCAACGGAACCGCAGCCGCAGTAGTAGATCCGGGTACGGCGGTTGAGGTCGAGAACCCCGGCGTCGTCACGGTGTTGGCCGAAGACGCCATCGCCGTCAACCAGTAATCGCTAGGCGATAGGGCGGGTGTGAGCGACTCGCTCACACCCGCCCAGCCCTAGCGGGTCAGCCTGGGCGAGCGAGAACTCGAGCGGCACGCCGCTTTGCCGGGCGTAGCGCTGTGTGGCCTGTTGCATGGCGACGCCGGTCGCGACTGCCTCAGCCGCCGCGTCGAAGACGGCCATCAACCCATCGCCCGTGCCCTTGACCGCGAGCCCACCGCGGGCGCTCATTGCGTCGCGCAAAAGATGGTCGTGCTCGCGCCGCACGGGTCAGGACGAATCAGACACCGTCGGCATTCTTTTCTCTCACCAGGAAAAAACACCCGAACGGTTAACGACGGAGCAATCAGCGCGTAGGTAGGATCCCGCAATCATTTCCAGGCCCAGGTTGGCGCAAGCCGTACCGCGGCCGAAGTCCCATAAAAGAGGTCGTCGTGAAGCGTCTTAATGCCCCCACCAACCGCGCCGCAAAGCGCAACGCTGCTCGGGCGACTGCAGTCGGCGCAGCCGTCGCTGCGATGTTGATGATGCGTCCGATGACCCAGGCCGCCGCGGCCGACCAGTCGGCGGACACCTCCAACGGCGGCGCCGCCGGCGCAGTTACGGGCGGTAATGACGTGAGCGGCAACGGCTCGTCGAGCACCGCATCTGCCGACATGAACGCTGGCGGCCCCGGCACGATGCAGGGCGACAACGCCAGTTCGGGCAGCAACGATTCGCACGGACGCGCCGAGATCGACACCGGCAACGGCACTGCGGTCGGCAACAGCGCCAGCAACGACGGCGGCCAATCCTGGAGCGGTGGAGGCCCCGCTTCCCAGCATTTCGGTGTCACAAACGATGGCTCCGCGGTCGCGCTGACGGGCGGCAACGTCGCCGTCGGTAACGACTCGGACAATCTCACCGCTGCGACCCAGACCGCGGGCGGCGATACGACGGGCGCGTCCGTCACGAACAGCAGCCCCTCCGGATTGAGCGGCAACGGCGCCTCCACGGGCCTAGCGAATACCGGCCCTTCTGGCGCGACAGGCGGCCCGGGTACCGGGACTGCGGGCACGGCGTCGGGGTCCGGACTGCCGGGCGCTCCCGCCGCGGGTGCGCCGGCCGACGTGACGTTGGCCGCCGCGCAAGTGCAGCTGTCCAACCGGTCGCGTCGGCGCAATGCCAGCGACGGTTCGGCCGACATCACCACCGGTGACGCCAACGCCACGGGCAACATGTCCACCAATCACATCGGGCAGTTCGGCCTGGGCGCCGCAGTAGCTCCCGTGCTCTTCGATCAAGACGTCGAGATCGACAACAATGGCGATTCCTTGGCGATTTCGGGCGGCAACGTCGCGGCGGGCAATACATCTCGCAACCGCACGATCGACGCCCAGACAGCCGAAATCGGTGTGACCGGCGGAACCGGCACTGGTATCGGCATCGGCGGTAACGGCACCGGCGTTGGTATTGGCGGCGCCGGAACTGGTGGCAACGGCTCGTCTGTTGGCTTCGGCACCCCAGGGGCCGCAGGGGGCGCGGGCGCGGCTGGCGCCGCGGGTGCGTCTGACACTGGCGCAGCTGGTGCTCCCGGCACAGGCGCAGCGGGTACGCCCGGCACCCCCGGCATAGCTGGCGTGCTTCCTGGTGCAGCCGGCGGAGCCGGTAGCGCCGGCGGCGGCTCGACGGGAACCGGTGGTGACGGCGGCGCCGCCACTGGTGGCGCCGGTGTTGCTGGTGGCAACGTGGCGGGCGGTGGCACCCCCGCGGTCGCGGTCGGAACCGGCGGTACAGGCACGGGAGGTGCCGGTAGCGGTACAGGCACGGGCGGCGCAGGTAGCGGCACTGGCATCGGGGCCGACGCCACACTCACCGCGGACAACATCGTTGTGACGAACTTCTCTGACGCGCGCAACGAGTCCGACGGAACGGCGACGATCCACACCGGCGCTGCGAACGCCAAGGGCAATGTCGACGTCACCAGCATTTCCCAGACCGCAGAGGCGTCGGCCTCGATCAGCTTCATCGACCAGTCAGCCACCGTTTCCAACTCGGGTAACGCCGCGGCGATCAGCGGCGCCAATGTGGCTGTGGGCAACGACTCGGACAACCAGTCGTCGGCCGACCAAGTCGCGCGCGTGGCTGTAACCGGCGGCGACGGCATCGGCGTTGGCATTGGTGGCGACGGCTTTGGCCTCGGCGCAGGCGGCGCCGGTACGGGCGGCAACGGCGGCGGCATTGCGATCGGCGGGTCCAGCGCGGGCGCGGCTGGCGCTGGTGGCGCGGGTGGTGCCGGCGGAGACGCCACTGG
>JACCXE010000069.1 GCA_013697265.1 Actinomycetota bacterium
GTTTTACGACGCACAGGCGGTGGACCCGTTCCAACCCATAAAAGGCGGATCCGCCAACAACTACGACTACGTCAACGGCGACCCCATCAACAACCTCGACCTCGCGGGCACATGGTGCATCGGAAAGCGCTGCATTCGCTCGCCCGATCAAACACAAGTTCACCTTGCGCGGTGTTCTTCGGTTCGGGGCGAACGCCGCCGGTTTCGCGGCCCTGGCGCGTTGGGTTTTGGTACCGCGGGGCTCGGTCCGGCGATGGTTCTCGGGGTCGGTTCCGGCATTCTGAGCGCGGGCGCCCTGGTTCGGGCCCACACTCAACGCAAGTGCAGGGGCGGCAAAGGCTCGGCCGAGTGCTTCGCTGATGCCGTCAACATCGCGACGTTGCCATTTAACGGAATCAAGGCCGGAATACGAGCGTCGCGCTTCTTTTCGTTCACGACATATTTCTGACCAACCAGTTAACCCATGCCGGAAGGGCGCGCTGATGGTGGATCTCGGGCTCGTATTCCTCGCAATGGGACTTGCTGGATCGATCTCGGTCTTGGTCATGCGGCCAAACACGCGGCTCGACGTAGCAACGCAACGGGCCCGTGCGACGACTAGAGAACTCTCGGCGTGGGCAAGCGCGGCGCTGCTCACGGTCGCTCTGATTCTTATTCTGAACGGACGGTGATAAGTAGTCGAACTCGTCGTGGCGTGCGCGAGGTCTCAGGGAAAGCCGATGCGGCGAGCTAAGGGCACTCATTTAGGCCGCACCAACTCTCGGCCAAGTGAAGCAATTCACTAGTGTCGGAATCGTATGGCTCGGCTCAGCGCGCACAACCTGGTGACGGCCCAGGCGATCATCGCCCGCTACCCCAAACCTCGCTCGGCGCTTGTGCCTTTGTGCCACCTGGCCCAAGAGCAAGATGGCTATTTGGCTGAGGACGCGATGCAGCACGTCGCCGAGTTGATCGGGTGCACCGCGGCTCAGGTCTACGGCACCGCGAGCTTCTACGAAATGTTCAAGCTGCACCCCACGGGCAAGTACCTCGTGGGGGTCTGCACGAACATTTCTTGCATGCTCAGCGGGGCGTTCGAGTTGCTTGAGCACTGCGAGCGAAGCCTCGGCGTGCCCGTGGGCGGCACCACGCCCGACGGCATGTTCACGCTCGAGGAGGTCGAATGCTCGGCTGCGTGCACGGTGGCGCCCGCTGTTCAGGTGAACTACCGCTACGAGGAAAGCGTCACGCCCGAATCCTTTGACACGCTGGTCGCGCAACTGCGGGCCGGCACCCGCGACGACATCCCTCCCCACGGCGTATTGGCCACCGTGCGCCAAACGCCAACCGATCGCTGGGCCAACACCGGCAAAACCGGGGAGCACGCGCCGTGACCGTGAGAAGCGATTTGCCCAAGATCGTGAGCGGCCGATGGGACATCGCGGACGCGCACACCCTCGACGGCTACCTCCGCACCGGCGGTTACGAAGGCCTGCGACGGGCGCTGGCCATGCAACCGGCCGAAGTGGTGGACATTGTCACCGGCGCCACCGTGCAGGGCCGGGGCGGCGCCGGCTTCCCCGCCGGCAACAAGTGGCACTTCCTCGACACAGCCGCGTTCCCGCACTGGATCGTGGTCAACGGCGACGAATCCGAGCCCGGCACCCATAAAGACCGCACGCTCATGGAGCGCGACCCGCACCAACTGATCGAGGGCTCGCTTATCGCCGCGTACGCGTGCAAGGCGTCGCAGGTATTCCTTTACGTGCGAGGCGAGATGGCCTTCGCGCAAGAGCGGATCGCGGCCGCACTGAACGAGGCCTACGCCAACAACTACGTGGGCAAGAACATCTTGGGCACCGATTGGTCCGTCGACATCACCCTGCACTGGGGCGCCGGCGCCTACATCGTGGGTGACGAAACCGCGCTGCTTGAGTCGCTTGAAGGCAAGCGGGGCATGCCCCGCCCCAAGCCGCCCTATTTCCCCGCGGTGATGGGCCTTTATATGAACCCGACGATCGTTAACAACGTCGAGACGCTGTCGAACCTGCCCTGGATCATGGTCAACGGTGCTGAAGCGTTCGCCGCGATTGGAAGCGTTAAGTCCAATGGCACCCGGCTCATCGCGGTGTCGGGCCACGTGAAGCAACCCGGCACCTACGAGGTCGAGTGCGGCGTGGTCACCTTCCGCGAGGTCTTCTACGACCCGTCGCTCGGCGGCGGCATTCGCGACGACAACGACCTAAAGGCGTTCATTCCCGGCGGGGGCTCCGCTCCGTGGTTCTTCGAAGAGCACCTCGACATGCCGCTCGACCCGACGGTGGTGGGTCCGGCCGGCTCCATGCTCGGCTCGGGTGCGATCGTGGCCATGGACTCCACCACCGACATGGTCAAAGCGTGCTGGCGGCTTGTGAAGTTCTACGCCCGTGAAAGCTGCGGTAAGTGCACGCCGTGCCGCGAAGGCACCAGCTGGCTCGAACTCATCCTCGAGCGCATCATCAAGGGCCACGGCCGTCCCGAAGACATCGGCCTGCTTCTCGACATCGGCGACAACATCAGCCCCGGCCCGTTCCCAGGTCCGAACGTCACACCCGGGGAACCGGCCTACGCGCCGTTCCCATACAAGAAGACCACGATCTGCGATCTCGGTCCGTCCGTCGTGTCGCCGCTGATGAGCGCGTTGCGCCGCTTCCCCGACGAGTTCGACGCCTACATCGCCCGCAACCCCCGCAAGCTCATCGAGGTGGCCAGTGCCTGAGGCGGAGGAGACCACCGAAAAGGACGCCGACGTCACCGAGCAGGGCGTCGAGCAGGAGCAGGCACCGCCGCCACCCCCCGGCGTACCCGTCACCATCGACGGCCAACTGGTCTACGCAGACAAGGGTGAACTGCTGATTGAAGCGGCCGAACGCGTCGGCTCGCACATCCCCCGCTTCTGTTACCACGAGCGCCTGCGGCCCGTCGGCATGTGCCGCATGTGCCTGGTCGAGGTCGACAGTGGCCGCGGCCCGATGTTGTCGCCGGCGTGCTTGGTCGAGTGCACGCCCGACATGAAGGTCGAAACCCGAAGCGACAAGGCGCTGAAGGCGCAAGACGGCGTAATCGAGTTCCTGCTCGTCAACCATCCGCTGGACTGCCCGGTCTGCGACAAGGGCGGCGAGTGCCCGCTGCAAGACAACACGATCGCGTTCGGCCCCGGCGAGAGCCGCATGGTCGAAGAGAAGCGTCACCGCGAGAAGCCGATCCCGCTCAGCGACCTGGTGTTGCTCGACCGCGAGCGCTGCATCCTGTGCGACCGCTGCACGCGCTTCGCCGACGAAGTCGCGGGCGATCCACTCATTCAGTTCATCCAGCGGGGCGTGGAGACCGAGGTGAACACGTTCCCGAACGATCCCTTCGCCAGCTACTTCAGCGGCAACACGGTGCAGCTGTGCCCGGTCGGCGCGCTCACCTCGAAGCCGTATCGCTTCGCGGCGCGTCCGTGGGACCTCGAGTCGGCCGAGTCGACTTGCACCACGTGCTCGGTCGGGTGCCGCATCGCGGTGCAGTCCTCGGGCACCGAGGTCACGCGCTACCTCGGGCTCGACAGCGATCCCGTGAATCACGGTTGGCTGTGCGACAAGGGTCGCTTCGCCTACGAGTCGATCAACAACACCGACGCCCGCGTCACGGCGCCGATGGTGCGCAAGCACGGTGAGCTTGTCGAAGTGAGCTGGGGTGAAGCGTTGGCCGCCGCGGCGAAGGGCATCAAGGACGCGCTCGACCGTCACGGTCCGTCGTCGGTGGGCATCATCGGCGGCGCCCGCCTCACCAACGAAGACGCGTTCGCCTGGGCCAAACTGGCCAAAGACGTCATCGGCACCAACAACGTCGACTGCCAGCTCGACGACGGCCTGCCCGCTGAGATCGTGCTCGGCCTGCCCAAAGCCACGATCGACGAAGCCTGCGCCGCTCCCGTCGTGGTGCTGCTCGCCCCCGACCTCAAACAAGAGCTGCCCGTGCTGTTCCTGCGTCTACGGGACTCGGTTACCAAGGGCACCACCAAGCTGATCGAGCTCACGCCCGCGTCGACGGCGTTCACGCCCTTCGCCGCGACAAGCCTGATGTACCGGCCCGGCGAAGCCGCCGCCGTCGCCGCCGCTTTGGTCGACGACGCGCCGGCCGCCGACATCGGCCCTGTTTCCGCCGCATCGATCACCGCGGCCCGCCAGGCGTTGAAGACGCCCGGTGTGGTCGTGATCCTCGGTCGGCCGTCCACCGCCGAGGCTGCCAACTTCGTGGCCGACGCCGCGCTCGTGCTCAATGCCGGCCTCACCGGAGTGAAGTTCCTTTCCGCGTTGCGCCGGGCCAACGTGCACGGCGCCCTCGGCGCGGGCTTGGCGCCCACCGGCGACGGACTCGACACCGGAGCCATGTTGCGCGCTGCGTCTAACGGCAAGCTGGCCGCGCTCGTGTTGCTCGGCTCCGACCCCGCCACCGACGTGCCCGACGCCAGCCTCGCCCAGCGCGGCCTGGCCGGCGCCGGGTTCACGATCGCGGTCGAGGCGGCCGTGTCGCCGTCGTCGTCACGAGCCGACGTAATCCTTCCCGCCGCCACTTTTGCGGAACGCAACGGGTCCACCACCAACATCGAAGGCCGCGTCACCCGCGTGTCGCAGAAGGTCCCGTCTCCCGGCGTCGCATGGGAAGACTGGATGATCGCGGCCGAACTCGCCGGCGCCCTCGGTGGCGATCTCGGCTTCGAAACCGTCGAAGACGTTGCCGCCGCCGCGGGGCTGTCGTCCGACGTGGCCGCCGGTGACGGCACCGTGGTGGCCCCGCCCACCGCGTTCAGCGCCCGGTCGCTCGCGGCCAACGCCGATATCCCCATGCCCGCGCTCGACGCGTACTCGCTACGCCTGGTGTCTGGCCGCATGCTCTACGACAACGGCTGGGCCACCGCTTCGTCGCCGTCGCTGGCCAACTTGGCCAAGCCGGTCGCGTTGCGGGCGAACCCACGCGACCTCGATCGCCTGGGCGTCACCACCGGCGCGCAGGTGCGAGTAAGTGGCGCGCATGCCAGCTTCGTCGTTGCGGTGAAGGCCGACCCCGGCGTGCCGCTTGGTTCGGCCTGGCTGCCGGTGAACGTCGCCGTGGACGACGCCCGTTCGCTTATCGACGCCAGCAGCCCGGTCACCGACGTGCGGATCGAGAACGTCTGATGCAGCTTCTGCACGTGCTCGCGGCGGATCCGCTGTTCAACGACGGCGTCGACCTCGGCGTGGTGTTGATCGTGGCTTTGAAGACGCTCATCACGTTTGCCGTGCTCATGGTGGCCGTGTTGTTCATGATTTGGTACGAGCGCAAGCTGATCTCGGACATGCAGAACCGCATCGGCCCGGCCAAGGCCGGCGGCCGGTTCGGCGTGCTGCAATCCCTGGCCGACGGCATCAAGTTGTTCTTCAAAGAAGACCTGCTACCCGAGCGGGCCGACAAGCGCGTGTACCGCCTCGCTCCATACCTCTCGGCGGTACCCGCGTTCTTGAGCTTCGCGGTGGTGCCCGTCGGCGGCACGATCACAATTGCCAGCCACGAAACCAACCTCCAGCTCGCCGATCCGCCCGTCGGCATCTTGTTCCTGCTGGCCATGAGCGGCATCTCGGTCTACGGCGTGATGCTTGCGGGCTGGTCGTCGGGCTCGAAGTATCCCTTGCTCGGCTCGGTACGGGCGTCGGCGCAAATGGTCAGCTACGAAGCCGCGCTCGGCCTGTCGATCGCGACGGTGGTGGTTGTGGCCGGAACGTTGTCGACGCACGGAATCGCCTTCGACCAATCGGGGGCGGGCCCCGGCGGTTTTTTGCCGGCGTGGAACATCATCCGCCTCGGCGTCGTGCCGTTCGTGATCTTCATGATCGCGGCCACCGCCGAGCTCAACCGCCCGCCCTTCGACCTCGTCGAAGCCGAGCAGGAACTCGTGGGCGGCTTCCACACCGAGTACTCGTCGATCCGGTTCGCGCTGTTCTTCCTGGCCGAGTTCATGAACACGGTCACGATGTCGGCGATCATCGTCACGCTGTTCCTCGGTGGCCCGAGCGGCCCGCTGCTCGGCGTGTTGCCCGACTGGCTGTGGCCGATCATCTGGTTCGTTCTCAAACTCATGGTGTTCCTGTCTGTCTACGTCTGGTTCCGGGCCACGCTGCCCCGGCTGCGCTACGACCAGCTCATGGACCTGGGCTGGAAAGTGCTCATCCCGCTCTCGCTGTTCTGGCTGCTCGTGATCGCGGCCGTGCGCGTCGAGTCCTGGTACGCCGCCGTTGCCATCCCCGTCGGCCTCGCCATCGCGTTCCTGCTCAGCCGCGCCATGCAGGTCGGCCGGGCGCGCGTCGAAGAGAAAGTGGGTCAATAAATGGGGCTCCTCGAAGGCTTCGGCATCACGCTCAAACAGATCGGCAACGTCGTCACCGTCCCCTACGACAAGGACGGCGGACCGAAGCGGCCCAAGCCCGAGCGGTTCCACGGCCGTCACGTCCTGAATCGCTACGAGGACGGCATGGAGAAGTGCATCGGCTGCGAACTGTGCGCCGGGGTGTGCCCCGCGAAGTGCATCTACGTGCGGGGCAAAGACAACCCACCCGACGCTCCCGTTTCGCCGGGTGAGCGCTTCGGTTTCGTCTACGAGATCAACTACCTGCGTTGCATCCACTGCGACCTGTGCGTCGAGGCCTGTCCCACCGAGGCAATTACCGAGTCGAAGCTGTTCGAGTTCTCCTTCACGAACCGTCAGGACGCGATTTACACGCGCGAAGAGTTGATCGTGGACGACTCGGGCAAACCCAAGCAGCTGCCTTGGGAAGACTGGCGCGAAGGCGACGACGAGCACACCTCGGCGTGGATGCGCGCCACCGCGCCCGGCGGCGACCCTCACTACGAGGGCAAGCCATTGTGGTCCGGTGAACTGGGCTACGGCGTACGCGCGCCCGAGGGTGGCCAGCCCGCCGAAGCCGCAGCGAAGGCCGCCGCGCTGGACGAAGCCGCGCACGACGACCACGACGCCGGCGCTCACCACTGATGCAGCTGGTGTCTTTGTTCGCGGCGACGAAGGTCGACTCGCTCACCTTCATCTTGGGTGCGGTGATCATCC
>JACCXE010000208.1 GCA_013697265.1 Actinomycetota bacterium
ACGTCGACGCGCTCGTCGTCGCCGTGAAACATGGTGCCGTAGTCCTCGAAGGACAGGTGGTTTGAGAACAAGCCGTAGCCGTAGGCGGGAATGCCCATCCGCCGGAAGAACCGCGCGTCGGTGGCGCCGACGGTGAGGAAGGGGATGCACTCGGCGCCTCCGGGCACCAGCGCGTTGCTTACGCGGTTCAGCGAGTCCCACAAGGGTGTGTCGATCGGCGACGCGGTCGACGTCTCGTCGGTGATCACGTCGATCGTGACGCGGTCGCTTAGTTCGTCGAGCACCTCGTCGAGCATTACGCGAATGTCGGCTCCGGTCTGGCCCGGCAGAGTGCGGATGTCGACCTCGAGTTCCACCCGGTCGGGGATCACGTTGGTCTTCGTGCCGCCGTGCATCACGGTGGGGGCGAAGGTGGTGTGCGTGCACGCGTGGGCCTGGCGGGCCAGCGCGAGCGGCAGCGTCTGCACAAGGCTTTGCAGCGCCACCGGGTCGAGCAACGACTCAGCCAGTTCGGGCGGAAACATCCCTTCGACAAAGCGGCGCCAGATCTCGTGGATCATCGTTTCGGGTTGATACTCGTTGAGTCGTCGCACGATCTCGGCCGCGGTGACCAGCGCGTTGTCCGTGCGCAGCGGCTGGCTGCCGTGACCGGGCGTGCCCTTCACCGTCAACTTGCACCAGTACGTGCCCTTCTCACCGACAATCACCGGCAAGCGCGTTCCAGCCGGGGTTTGCATCGGGATGCCGCCCGACTCGGTGACGACATAGTCGGCGCGCACGGCGTCGGTTTCGTGATCGGCCATCCATCCGGCTCCGTGGTAGCCGAGGGCTTCTTCGTCGGCCACCGCGAAGTAGATCAGAGTGCCGTCGGGCTTCCAGCCGGTGTCGGCGAGTTTGCGGGTGGCCACGGCCATCGACGCGGTGAGATTGAGCATGTCGACCGCGCCCCGTCCCCATACTTCGCCGTCGACCAACTCTCCGCCGAAGGGATCGCGACTCCAACCCTCGGTCGCGGGCACCACATCGGTATGGCCCATCAACATCAGAGTCGGTGCCGCGGGGTTGGTGCCCTCGATGCGAGCCACGAGCGACGTTCGACCCGGAGTCGGCTCGAACGTCTCGATATCGATGCCTGGGCCCTCCAGAACGTTTTGTAGTACATCGCAGGACCGCTGTTCGTGGCCCGACTCAGCCGTGCCGTCGTTGACGCAGGCGTTGCGGATCAGCTGTTGCAGAAGTTCGGTGACTTCGCCTGTCGTCGTGTCGGCCATGGGTTGGATCGTAAGAGATCGGCGGCGAGACACCTAGAGTTGCCTCCAAATGCAGCAAACACGCCACGTCGTAGTCGACGGATCAAACATCGCAACCGAGGGTCGCTCCATGCCGAGCCTGGCCCAACTCGACGAAGCCGTGCGGGCCTTCATGGCCGAGTTCCCGGACATGCACGTCACCGTCGTGGTCGACGCCACCTTTGGCCATCGCATCGATTCCTCGGAAGTTCCCGCGTTCGACGAGGCGGTCGCGAACGCTGAAATCGTGTCGCCGCCCGCTGGCGCCTTCGGGCGCGGCGACGCATTCCTTTTGCGCATCGCCGAGAAGGTCGACGCCGACGTCTTGTCCAACGACTCGTTCCAAGAGTTCCACGGTGAGCACGAGTGGCTCTTCGATCGGGGCCGGCTGATCGGCGGCAAGCCCGTTCCCGGCATCGGTTGGATCTTCACCGCCCGCTCACCGGTGCGGGGCCCGAAGAGCCGCGAAGCTATGCGCAAGGCCGGTCAGAGTGGCCGCAGCCCCGCGGTGAGCGCGGCGATTAAAACCGCCACCGACGAGGCAACCTCGGTCGGACGGTCGCGCCGGGGAGGTCGGGGGCGCGGCGGCTCGCGTCGGGTCGAGCCGACCGAGCGCGGTCCTGAAGAGCCGAAGATCGGCGACGTCCGTACGGCGCCGCTCAGTAATGACGAGATCAACTCCGACGCGGCTCGTCGACGTCAGCGGGGCGCCGTGCCGAGTGATCCGGTGAACGAGCCGATGGTGTTTCTCGGGTTTGTGGCGTCGCACCGCCCGGGCGCCGTGGTCGAAGGCACGGTCGAGGAGTTCACGAGCCATGGCGCGTTCGTACGCGTCGGTGAGGCCCGTTGCTACATGCCCCTGTCGGCGATGGGCGATCCGCCGCCCCGCGCCGCACGCGACGTCGTAATCAAGGGTGAGACCCGCCAGTTCGTAGTGCAAGCGCTAGACCCGCCCCGTCGGGGCATCGAGATCGCCATTCCCGAGTTCGCCAACATCTCAGGCTCGCCTTCGCCCGAAACCGTCGAGCAAGAGATCAACGCCACGAAGCCATCCCGGGCGAAGAAGGCGGCGGCGAAGAAGGTGGTGCCAGCCAAGAAGGCTGCGGTTGCGAAGGAAAACGCCGCGGCCACCGAGGCGCCGGTGAAGAAGACGTCAAGGCGCTCGGCGAAGTCTGCGCCGGTGCTGCCTGCGCTGGATCCGGTTGTGCCCGACATGATCGACGTCGTCGCGCCCCCGGCGGACATTGCCGCGGTAGTCGAGAAGAAACGGCGTGCACCGCGCAAGGCCGCGGTGAAGAGGCAAGCGGCTTCGGCCCGGCCGGCCCCGCTGGCTAAAGCCGCGGCTGCCAAACAAGCGGCACCGAAGCAAGCAGCACCGAAGAAGGCGGCCGCGAAGAAGGTCGCCGCGCCGAAGAAGGCCGCCGCAGAGAAGATTGCGCCAGACAGGGCCACCGCGAAGAAAGCTCCGGCCAAGAAGACGGCGAAGAAGGCAACCAAGGCCGCCCCGCCTGCTGCGGAGTGAGCGCCTCGACCAAGCCTGCGACCGGGGTCGAGGCGGTGCGATCCGCCGAACGCTTCCTGAAAAAGGCCGACCCCGTCCTCGCTCGCCTCATCGCCGAGGCGGGGCCGTGCACGCTCGGCACCCCAACCAAAGGCACGGCCATGGTCACCCTGGCCCGGGCCATCGTCTTCCAACAATTGGCGGGCCGGGCCGCGTCGGTCATCCACGGTCGCTTTGTCGAAGCGGTCGGCGGCAAGGTGTCGCCCGAATCGGTGCTGGCCACCCCGTTCGACGAGCTGCGAGCGGCCGGTCTTTCCACCGCGAAAGCGAACTCATTGATCGACCTGGCCACCGCTCACGGCGATGGACGTGTAAAGCCCCGCAAGCTGGCGACGTTGAGCGACGACGAGATCGTCGACGAACTCGTCAGCGTGAGGGGCATCGGCCGTTGGACGGCCGAGATGTTCCTCATGTTTCACCTCGGTCGCCTCGACGTGTGGCCCACAGGCGACCTTGGCGTCCGCAACGGCTACGGCAAGGCGTGGAGCCTCAACGCCACGCCGAGCGCGAAGGAACTCGAGCCGCTGGGCGACAGGTTTCGTCCCTATCGCTCGGTCGTCGCCTGGTATTGCTGGGCCGCGGTCGAAGTCACCCCTCCGCAAGGCTGGTAACCGATGCGCATCGCAACCTGGAACGTCAACTCGCTGAACGTTCGCATGCCGCGGATCGAGGAGTGGTTCGACTACGCGCAGCCCGACGTCGTCTGCATGCAGGAAACCAAGCTGGCCGACGCCGCCTTCCCGTACATGTCGTTCGAAGCGATGGGCTACGAGGTCGTGCACAACGGCAACGGCCGCTGGAACGGGGTGGCGATCGCGTCACGGGTTGGCATCGACAGCCCGGTTCTGGGTTTTGGCGCCGTCGACCATCCGATGTTCGAGGGAGACGAACCGGAATCGCGTTTGGTCGCCGCCACGTGCGGCGGGGTGCGCGTGTCGTCGGTGTACGTGCCGAACGGCCGCACCCTCACGGACCCCCACTATGAATACAAGCTGCGTTGGCTCACCGCGTTGAAAAACGAAATCGGTGCGACGAGCAAGCCCGACGAACCGGTGGTGGTGTGTGGCGACTTCAACATCGCACCCGAAGACAAAGATGTCTACGACCCGAGGTTCTTCAAGAACGCCACCCACACCTCGGCCAAGGAACGGGGCGCGCTCGACGCGATCAAAGCGTGGGGCCTCACCGACGCGTTTCGCACGCTCTACGACGACGGGAGGCTCTACTCGTGGTGGGACTACCGCGCCGGCGACTTCCATCAAGGCCGCGGGCTACGCATCGACCTGGTGCTCGTGAGCGAGGCCATCGTGAGCCGCATCGAATACGCACTGATCGATCGTTTTGCCCGCAAGGGCAAGCAGCCGTCGGATCACGCGCCGGTGTTCGTCGACATCGACACCGGGGGCCTCACATGAGTCCGGGCGGCAACCCTCCCAACCGCATCAACGCGGCCGGGGCCGAGCCGATCGCTACCGAACAGCGCGAGTCGTTGCGCAACGTCACGAAGGCGATGCGACAGGTGATCGAGCGGGTGGTCGCCAGTTCGGCACCCGCCGAAGCCATGAACGTTGCCGCCGACGAACTGCGTGCGATCGCTGAAGTGCTCGACCGCTACCCGCGGGGTCGCACCTACGACTTCAGCGAATCGTCGATCGCGGGGGACCCTGGCGCGTTCTTCGACAACAGCCCAGTGGCCGGGTTGGCCAACCCTTTGGCGGCCCCGCTGCACCTCCGTATCGAAGACGGCAAGGTCGTCGGTGAGGTGCGCTGGGGTAGTGCGTACGAGGGTGCGCCGGGATGTGTCCACGGTGGCTATGTGGCCGCTGCCTTCGACGAGGTGCTTGGTCTCGCGCAAGACCTCGGAGGGCATCCGGGGATGACCGGTACCCTCACGATCAAATACCGCAAGCCGACACCGATCCATACCGACCTGCGCTTCGTGGGCGAGTTCACCCGTAGCGAAGGGCGCAAGACCTTCACCGAAGGTTGGCTCTACGACGGCGAGGGCAATCTGCTGGCTGAATCGGACGCGGTGTTCATCACCGTCGACATGAGCAAGCTGCGGGATCTGGCGGCCGAGCGGGAGAAGCAAACGCCGGCTACCGAGAGTTAGACGACGGACAGCCTGCGGCGCTCGACGTCGGCCGTGAACAACCGGTAGAGCTCGTCGGGCGCTTCGTCGAACACGTTCGGCAGCGGCAAGGCCGCCGCGCCGGACCCGCTGAGCGGCTTGGGCTTGCGGGACGACACCCAGCCCGCCGAGCCGCCACGACCCTTGTAGATAATCAGGCCGGAAACGGGGTCGGGTACGGCGTCGAGCGCGATTTGCACGGCCAGGGTTTGCCGGAAGCGGTCCCAGTCGTCTTCGTTCTCGAAACACACCTCGAACACGACACCCCACGAGTGGCTGTGCCAGTTCCAGTCGCTCGCCCCCGTGCGGAGAGCGGTCTCAACGAGGCTGTCGCCGACGTTTTCCTGCCACGCACGCGCGGAAAACGGGCCGTCAAAAACCTCGATGGACATCCAATGGGCCATAGCGTTACCCAGGGTACGGGCCCGCTCCCCGAATGGCAACGGTTGCGTCGAGGTTTCTCCCGGGAGTTTCGGCGGGCGTTTTCCCAGGTCAGCGGGCGTTCAGAAAGCGGTTCACGACGGTTTCTTCCGCTGCGGCGTGCTCTTTTAGTCCCGCCACGATGGCCTTTTCGACCCGGCCGCCGACCAGCGGAAAGTGCACTTTGAGATCGGCGTCGGTGGAGCGGATCGTCAGGTCGTGGGCCTTTCCGGTGAGCCGGAACGTGCCAGATGAGCTGAGCCGGCTGGCGTAATGGTCGGGCGCGATCGTCCAACGGGTGACGTGGGTGGCCCGGTCGAGTGTCGACTCCTCGACCCAGGACAGCTTCTCGGGGTCGACCACGGCCGTAACCGCCGAGCTGAGTTCGCCGGTGAAGCGGTAGCGGACCCGTTGGGTAAAGGTGGCGCCCTCATCGCGCTGCTCAAGCAGTTCGGCGCCGCCGACTTTTGGCAGCGTGGCCAGGCTGGCCAACAGGTCGGGCGAGCAGAACGCGGCCTCCACCGCTTCGAGCGGCCCGGCAAAGCGCTGCTCGATGTGGAACTGCACCGGGCCGAACCTACTGGCGTCGAGCGGTTATGACGCTTCGGTCGCAGCGGAGCGACTCTCGGCGATGACTCGCAGGATGTCGACGCCGTACCGCTCGACTTTCACCGGTCCGATGCCGGGCACAGTGAGCAGACCGCCCGGGTCGTACGGGACGGCTTCGGCCAAGGCCGCCAAGGTGGTGTCGTGAAAGATCACGTACGCGGGAACCCCCGCAGTTCGGGCCGCCTGGCTGCGCCACGCCTTCAACGCAGTCAGCACGTCTGGATCGGCGTTCGCGCCGGCGATCGGTACGCCACGCGTGCCACTCGCCTTACGCGCCGGCCTGAGTTGGGCCAGCCGATCGCGCTCCGCGGCGATCTTGGCCCGCAGGTCTTCGGGGGCGTAGCCCCTGTCCAGCAGGGAAATGGTCATCTCGATCGCATCGAGATAGGGCGACGGGTTGCGAGGAACCGACCGGCTGCCGAACGTGCGGCGCTCAGCCCAGCTGCACCGAACGACTTCGCGGGCGCGGGTAAGCGCCACATAGAGCAGTCGGCGCTCCTCGGCCTCGGCCGCGGGGGTTGTGGCGTGGCCGATCGGCACTAGGCCCTTTTCGAGGCCAGCCAACATCACGACCGGCCACTCAAGGCCCTTGGCCCGATGGAATGTGACCACCTCGACGGCGTCGCCGGCGGCATCGGGCGACTCCGCCTTCACCGTGGCATTTAGCCAGGCGAGAAACGCGACGGTGGTGCCGCCGGTTTCGATGGCGTCGAACTCGTTCGCAAGCCGAATGAGCTCGTCGATATTGGCGCGCCGCTCTTCGGTGCCGGCACCTGACGTGAGCATCTCGTCGAGGTCGGCGACTGCGGAACGTATTGGCGTGGAGCCGGGCAGCTTCCGCAGCGCCGCGACCGCGTCGCGAACCTCGGGTTGGTGCAAGAAGCCGCCGTCGCCCCGCACACGGTAGGGGATCTGTGCGGCGGCGAGCGCCTCGCAGATCGGCACGGCCTGCGCATTCGTGCGCACCAACACCGCGATCGACGACCAGTTGCGGCCCGGCTTGTGCGCGGCGCGGCACGATCGGGCGATGGCGCGCGCTTCGTCGATATCGGACCCGTACGACGACACCACTGGCAACGCGCCGTTCGCTTCGTGGGCAATCAACTCGGCGCTGTCTCGCCCGGCCCGGCCGTCGGCCAACACCGCGTTGGCCACCGCAAGGATCTGCGGTGTAGAGCGGAAGTTGTCGGCCAGGTTGACGACCTCGGCTGACGGGAACCGTGTGGGGAACTCGGTGAGCAGCGTGGGGTCGGCGCCGTTCCAGCTGTAGATCGCCTGATTGGGGTCGCCCACCACGCACAGGTCGATCCGGTCGCCCAGCCACCCCTGGAGCAGCCGGAACTGCACCGGGTTGACGTCTTGAAATTCGTCGACGAAAAGATGCCGGAAACGCCAGCGGGTAGCGGCGACGAATTTGGTGTCGTCGTGCAGCGCGGTGCCCGCCTGCCACAACAAGTCGTCGAAGTCGACCAGACCGCGGCGTTTCTTTTCGTTCTCGTAACGGCCGTAGAGCGCAGCGAAGGCATCGGGCGCGACCGGAGGCGTGCGGCCGGCGACCGATGCCTCGGCCTCGTAACGCGCCGGCGAGATGCCCCGGGCTTTGGCCCATTCGATTTCGCTGGCCACGTCCATCGGCTGCACCGCGGGACCAAGCCGGCGCCCACCCATGAGCGGAGCGATGATGCGGACCTTGCGGTCGAGGATCGCCGGTTCGGACGCGCCGCGGTCGCTCCACCAGCGCCGCAGTTGGCTCAGCGCCAGGGCGTGGAACGTGCCCGCGGCCACGCCGTTGCGCAGGCCGAGGCCGCTAAGGCGATGACGAAGTTCGCCGGCGGCCTTACGCGTAAACGTGACGGCGACCACGTGCTCGGCTTCCGCGGTGCCCGTGGCGACCCGATACGCGATGCGACGCGTCAACACCCGGGTTTTGCCCGAACCGGCGCCAGCCAGGATGCACAGCGGCTGCGCCTCGGAGGTGACCGCCGCGGCCTGCGGGGCGGTCAGCCCATCAAGCAGGTGTTCGATCTCCACCCATCGCAAGCTACCCAGACGGTGTTACAAGGTCGCGGATGGTCGCTCTCTTCCCGGGCGGGCACCCCGCAGGCCCGCCCTCCTCCGCAACGTGGGGCCCCTCGCTTCGCTCGCCCCACGGCGGCTGTTTTAGAAACTGCCCTCGAAGTCGATCGCAATCACGGTCGCGAACTGGTCGATCTCGTCGGTGGGGACGGTGACCACAACGTCGCCGCGGGGGTCGGGCCCGAAGGAATCCATGATCGCCGTGTGCGTGCCCACGTCGAGTTCTGTGCCCGACCCCAACACGGTTGCCTTAACGACGCGCTTGGTGGGCAGGCCCCGCAGAGTGATCGATTCGTAGGGCTGGGCCAGCGCGAACGCGTACAACCGTCTGCCGCGGCGTGTGGTCGGGCCGTAGAACTGCCACGGCGCGAGACCGGGTGTGACGCCGACCACGGCTTCTCGGTGCGTTTCCATCCACCGCGTCACCGCATCGAGTCGCTCGAGTTGCACCGCCGGAATCGACCCGTCGCCCATAGGGCTCACGTTGAGCAGGAAATTGCCGCCCTTGCTCACGATCTCGCACAACGTGTGGATGATGGTGGTGGAGGACTTGTAGCTCGTGTCCTTGGGCACCCACCCCCACGAATCGTTCATCGTCATGCACGTTTCCCACGGGCCGTCGAGCGGCTTGGGGGGCACGAACTGTTCGGGTGTTTGAAAGTCGCCGACGCTGGTCAGCCGGTCGTTGATCACGATGTTGGGCATGAGGCCGCGGATATGGGCCTCTAGATCCTTCGGGCGCCACCACTTCACCGGCCGCTCCCATCCGCCGTCGAACCACAACTCGTCGACCTGGCCGAAGTTCGTGAGCACTTCGGTTAGCTGCGCCTTCAAGTAGGTGCGGAACGTCTCGGCGTCCTCATCTGACGGCAGGGGCGGCGACATGCCGAGCGTGTAGGGCTTGTCTTGTTCCCGGAACGCCGGATAGGTCGGCTCGTGCCAGTCCGACAGCGACAGATAGATGCCGATGCGCAGGCCTTCGGCCCGCAGGGCGGTGGCGAGCGGGCCGACGATATCTTTGCCATACGGCGACGCTTTGGTGATCGACCAGTCGGTGGTCCGCGTGTCCCACATCACGTAACCGCTGTGGTGTTTCGCGGTGAACACCACGTACGAGGCGCCCGCCGCCTTCGCTCGTTGCGCGAACGCAACGGGATCCCACGCCTGCGGGTCGAAGGTGGCGGCGCTGGCGTGATAGCTCTCGGTGGGCACGTCCCAGCTACTGGGCAACACCTGCACCCCGCCCACCAGGGGCCACGACGTCTCCAAACCTTGCTGGCTCGCATGATCCCAGTGCACGAACAAACCGAAGCCCGCTCCCACGAACCAGTCGTCCAAGCCGGGGGACCGAAATGTCTCTGACACGGCCGGGCAACCTAGCGTGGCGACCGTGTTGAGCAGCTTTGTCGGGGGTCGGCTTTACGGGTCTGCGTACGGCAACGCGCCGGCGCGCGTTGTCGCGTTGCACGGTTGGGCGCGCACGCACGCGGATTTCGCGCGTGTACTTGGGCCCTACGACGCGATAGCGCTGGATCTACCCGGCTTTGGCGCCACGCCCGCACCGCCCGAGCCTTGGGGCTCGGCCGAGTACGCCGGCCTTGTGGCCGATGTGTTGCGCGAATTGACTTCTCCACCGGTCGTTGTCGGCCACAGCTTGGGCGGCCGCGTCGGTATTCATCTCGCAGCTACCTACCCCGACCTGATCGGCGGGCTTGTGCTTACCGGCGCCCCGCTGATCCGCACGGCTGCGGCGGGCAAACCGAAGACCGGATACCGATTGGCGCGCTGGATGAACAAGCGGGGCGTGCTGTCGGACGCCCGCATGGAAGCAGCACGAAAGAAGTACGGCTCGAGTGACTATGCGAACGCGTCCCCCACGATGCGCGCCGTGCACGTGAAGCTGGTGAACGAGAACTACGACGCGCAGATCGCGGCGGCCCGCGGCCCCATCGAACTCGTGTGGGGTGACGACGACACGGCGGCGCCGATCGCCGGCGCGCAACAACTGGCGGCGCGACTGGGCGACCGCGCCACGCTCACTGTCATCGAAGGCGCGGGCCACCTCACGCCGATGAGCGCGGCGAACGAGTTGCGCTCGGCCATCGATCGGCTGCTCGCGTGATCGACCGTGCTGCTGGGGCCGCGCTGCTCGTGATCGCGTTGGTGGACGGCGTGCGATGGCTGCGCGTCGCCCAGCGCGAGCACTATCTCTCCGGCTCGGTAACGCGGTTCGCGCTGCGCTGGCGGTGGGTGGCGCTAGGCCTAGGCGTGCGCGGTCGAACCTCGAAACTCGCGTGGACCCGCCGCATGCGCGTCCTCGCCTTCGTCGCGGTGTTCATTCACGTCGGGATCATCCTGTCGATGAGCGCGTTCGGTCTGCCGTTCAGTGGTTCGGCGCTGTTCGCGCTGTTGCTCGTCCCCGTAACCGTCGACGCCGCGCTGCTCGCGACCGCGCCGATCGAACGTCGACTGGGTGGCCGCTTCGTGCGGCGGGCGACAGAAAAGCTGCGAACGATTGCCCCGACGGTCGTCGCCATCACCGGTAGCTACGGCAAAACATCGACAAAGGTTGTGCTCGCTCATCTCCTTTCCGGTACTCGTTCGGTGTCGGCCAGCCCAGCGAGTTTCAACAACCGCGCCGGCCTGGCCCGCGCGATCAACGAAGGCCTCTCGACGGGCACCGACGTGTTCGTCGCCGAAATGGGCACATACGGTCCCGGCGAAATCGCGGAGCTGTGCGCGTGGTGTCCGCCCGACATCGCGGTGATGACGGCGATCGGCCCCGTGCACCTCGAGCGGTTCAAGAATGAGGACAACATCGTCAAAGCGAAATCCGAGATCTTCGCTTCGGCCCGAACCGTTGTTGTGAACTTCGACGATCCGCGTCTCGTCGCCGTCGCCGACTCGGTAACCGACAAGCGGGTGTTGCGGGTGTCGGGAACTCGCAGCGACGCCGACGCGGCTGTGATCGACGGCGACGTCTACGTGCGGGGCACGAAGGTCGGTCGGGTGGAGACGCTGGCCACGGCGCCCACCAATGCCGCCGCCGCCGTCGCCGTCGCGATCGAACTCGGCGTGTCGCCGGCCGACGTGGTCAAGCGCCTGGCGACCGCGCCCGGCGCCGCGCATCGACTCGAAGCCACCACCGCGGCATCGGGGGTTGTGGTGCTCGACGACACATTCAACTCGAACCCGGCCGGTGCCCGCCGCGCTCTCGAACTGCTCAAGGCCTCCGGGTCACCCACCGGGCGTCGCGTGCTGATCACTCCGGGCATGGTCGAACTCGGGTCGCGCCAACGAGCCGAGAACGAAGCGTTCGCGGCCGATGCCGGTGCGGTGGCGTCGGTGATCGGCATCGTCGGCCAGACCAACGCGGCGGCGCTGGCCGCCGGGGC
>JACCXE010000072.1 GCA_013697265.1 Actinomycetota bacterium
TGGTGGCGCATCAAAGAGGCGCGGCAATGCCGGGGCGCGGCGCGCGCAATCGCCCAGGAACTCGGGGCGTGGCGCGAAGCGCGGGCCCAGCAAACCGACGTCCCGTTGCGTTTCGTGCTGCCCGATCTGGCCGTGGCCGGGATCGCGCAGGCCGGTCCGGCCACGATGGCCCAACTCAATGCGGTTCGGGGCCTGAGTGGCCGAGGGCTGCGGGGCGACGTCGCCGCCGAGGTGCTCGAAGCGGTGAAGCGGGGCAAAGCCCTGGCGCCAGAACTGTTGCGGCTGCCGATCACCGACGACCTCGAGCGCGAACAACGCCCGGCGGCGGCGCTGGCCGCGGCCTGGGTGGCCCAACTGGCCAAGTACGAGCGGATCGACGCCACGATGCTCGCCACCCGCGCCGACCTCACCTCGTTTCTCGCCGGCAGTACCGATGCCAGGCTGCGCCACGGCTGGCGAGCAGAGCTGGTCGGCAAGCCGCTGGCCAAGCTGGTGGCCGGCGAGGCCGCACTGGTCTTCGACGGCAACGGCGGGCTGCTGCTCGAAGAGCGCAGCGGCGTGCCCCTCGAGGGCCGGCTATAACGGGCTAGGGCTTGGGTCGCAGGTCGACCCGGAAGGTCAGGATTCCGTCCTCAAGGCTGGCCTGCGCGTCGCCGATCATGGCGAAGTCGGAAAAGTCCACTCGGGCCTGCTCGATGAACCGCTCCCGCTCGGGGCCCTCAACGGGAGGCATTCCCCGTTTTTTCACCGCATCGGCTCGCTCTTGGAAGCGTTTCACCATGGCCAGAGGGTCGAAATCGGGCACCGGGCCACCGTAACCGAGGCCGACACACCGGCTGCTGCGCGGGCGATACAGTGGCGGCATCAGGCTTACAGCAGCACCGGGGAGTTCCGTTGAAGAAGGGTCGGCATCGTCGATTCGAAGAGGCGCGAGCGCTTAAGCACACGCGCGAAGGGCATGCCGAGCCATGCCCCGAATGTCACGCGGAACCAGGCGATGCACACGCCTCCTGGTGTCTGTACGAAGACGAGGACGACGATCTCGGCCTCAAGGGCCTGCTCGACTAGCGGCTAGTTCCGGCGTGTCGGGTGGGGCAGCGGCGTGCCGCCGCCCTCGCGACGATCGAGGTAGCCGGCCAGCTCGGTGTAAACGACATCACCGGCGATGCCGATAAGTTCGGGTTTGAGCTCGCGGTAGACCGCCTGGTGGCCCACGAAGGCCTCGGGCGCCTCGGTGCACCACCACGCGAACTCCTCGCCGCCTTCGCCCCAGTGATCGCGGGACCACTCGGTGACCGTGCTTGTCACCCGTTTCGTGGTCTCGTCGACCTCGTCGAAGCGGCGCAGCGGGAGCTGCCAACACACGTCGGGCTTCAATTCAGCGTGGGGGATGCCCCGCTCCATGGCCGCGACGTGGAACGCGCAGCCCGCGCCCTTCTCGAAGTCGGGCCGGTTCAAGAAGATGCACGCGTCGTCAACCAGGCGGCTCACGACCTCGCCGCTCTTCTTGCGCTTGATGATGCCTTTCTTGCCCTGCTCCTTGAACTGCCACTGCTCGGCTGTGAGGGTCTTCGCGGCAGCCGTTACACGCGTTATGTCTTCCTCGTCGGTGAAGTGCGCGCCATAGGAACAACAGCCTTGAACCAGTTCGGGCGCCGGCTCGGTAAGCACGCCCTGGCAGCCGTTACCGAAGATGCAGGTCCACCGGCTTGTGAGGAAGGTCACGTCGAACATCCACACGCGATCCTCTTCAGGATCTTCGATGCTGACCCACTCGCGCGCCGTCGTCGGTGTCACAGGGTGAAAGTAGCTTGTCCACCGATGGTGTCTGATCTTCGCGACCGGCTCGCAGCAATAGGTGAGGAGCTCGCAGATGCCGCGCTGGCCAAGTTGCGCGCCGCGGCCGACGGCGATGCTGACGCGGCCAGCGACGAGCGCAAGATCACCCGGGCGCGTCGGGCGGTCGAAAAAGCCGTGCACCTCCTAGACGGCGCCAACGAGACTGACTGAGTGGAATCGGTTCTCGAGGCAGTCGGCCTCGTCAAGCAGTACCGCCGCGTGCGCGCCGTCGACGGCGTGTCGCTGTCGGTCGGGCCCGGTGAACGGGTCGCGCTCCTAGGCCCCAACGGCGCGGGCAAGACCACCACGCTGCTCATGCTGCTCGGCGTGCTCACGCCCGACGCCGGCACCGTTTCGATCTTCGGCCATCGGTTGCCCAAACAGCGTCAACGGGCGATGGAAGACGTGGGCTTCGTGGCCGGTTACCTGCCGTTGGCCGAACGCCTAAAGGTGCGCGAGTTTCTCGGCTTGTACGCCCGGCTCTATAGCGACGCCGATGTGAACGACACCATCGAGCGCGGCCTGGCCCGCTTCGGCGTCGCGCACCTGGCCGACGCCATGGGCGGCGAGCTGAGTTCGGGTCAAAAGACGCTGGTCGGCATCGTGAAAGCCACGCTGCACGAACCCCGACTCCTGGTGCTCGACGAGCCGACGGCATCGCTTGATCCCGACGTCGCCTACCGGGTGCGCACTGGGCTGCTCAGCTACGCGGACGCCACCGGCGCGGCGATGCTCATCACCAGCCACAACATGGCCGAAGTGCAACAGCTCGCGCACCGGGTGGTCTTCGTGCAGGCCGGCAGGATCGCGGCCGACGACACGCCCGAAGCAGTGGCCGCGTTGTTCGGACGCGACGACCTCGAAGGCGTCTTCCTACATTTAGCCGAGGAGCTATGACGGCACTAGTCAACCGGCCCATGCCCGGAGCGCTGCGACGCATCCGGGCCATTGCCTGGCGCCACGCCATCGTGCTGCGCCGCAGCCCCCACCGGCTGTTCGACGTCACGTTGTGGCCAATGGTCGACATTCTCCTGTTCGGCACCCTCGCGGTCTACGCCACGCGCCTGTCGGGCTCGGGCAACGAGGTGGTTGCCTACGTGCTCGGCGGCACCGTGCTGTGGCACGTCGTGTACCAGTCGAGCATCGGCGTGTCCACGGGCTTCCTGGAAGAAACGTGGACGCGCAACCTCATCAACCTCATGGTCACGCCGATCAGCGAACTCGAATACATGGCCGGGGTGGCCGTGTTCGGCGCGCTCAAAATTCTCGCGGGCGTTTCGGTCACCGCGCTCGGCGCGTTCGTTGCTTACTCGTTCTCGGTCGGCTCGATCGGATGGGCGATTATCCCGATCTCGGCGATCTTGCTCACCGTTGGTTGGGCCGTCGGGCTCTTCGTCGTGGGCCTCGTGCTCCGCTTCGGCTCGGGGGCTGAGGCGCTGGCCTGGGGATTACTCATGTCGGTGATGCCGCTGTCGGGCGTATTCACGCCCGTGGCCAATCTGCCCGGCGCCATTCAACCCATCGCACACGCCTTGCCGACCACGCACGCGTTCATTGCGCTGCGCGCCGCGATCTCGGGTGCCGGCATCGCCTGGGGCGAACTCGGCATCGCCGCCGCGCTGGCCGCCGGGTTGCTGGTGTTGTCGGGGTGGTTCGTGGTGGCGATGCTGCGGCTGTTCCGCAAGCGGGGCTACGTCACCCGCTACAGCTAAACGGGCGTAGCGGGTCTCCGGAGTCCTCGACGCCGAGGTTGCGTTAAGTGACACCGTCGCGGAACCGATCGAGCGGATCGCGTTCCCCGGATTATCTAGAGGTAGACGCTCGGGCGCTCCCGATCTGAACGTGCTCCCGTCCGAAGTCGGACTGAGGGGTATCAGACTGTTGGTGTCGAAGGAGCGTTGTCACCTACAACACGCGGTTTTACCCGGCGTTTGCGAGCGCAACGTTCAGCTTGCCGACGGGGCCGCCTTGCGTGGTGAACCAGATGTTTCCATCGGGACCCCTCGTGATACCGATCGGGCGGTCGATCTTGTAGCTGGTCCGCTCGTCGTCGGGCGTCATGCGTTGGATCTCACTGAGGTTCCACCAAGCCAACCAGATGTTGCCGTCGGGCCCCGTGGTGAGTTCCGAGATGTTGCCGCCCGTATTTGCCTCCGGGTACAGCGATTTATAGGTAGTCGTGCCGGACGTGTCGATGCGCCCAAGGAATTCAGAATGTTGGGAGGACGCCACGCTGAACCACATCGCGTCGTCCGGTCCCCGTGTCAGGCCCGTGAACAATGGGTTGATGATGCCCGTGTCGACCGCGAGGTCTTCGACCACACCCGACGTGCTGACGCGGAAGATGCCGAGAATTTGGTCAACGACCCACAGCTTGCCGTCGGGGCCAACGATGATTTCACGCGGGTCCTTGCCCACCGGAAAGATCGTGACCGCGCCTGAGGTCGTGATGCGACCGATGTAGCCGATCCCCCACTCGCCCGAGCCCGTCGTATCGCCATGGCCGGTGAACCACAGCGCGCCGTCAGGTCCCGCAATGATCCTCGACGCGCCCCACCGGCCGACCGGGAACTCGGTGATGACTCCGGCCGTGGTGATGCGCCCGATTGTGTTCGTGTAGCTCTCGGTAAACCACATCGCGTGATCAGGTCCACGGGTTATCGACTCCGGGCTTTTTGTTTGGTCGGGCAGGAGGAATTCCGTGATTTTGCCGTCGAGCGTGATGCGGTCGATAGCGTTCTTGCCGAGCGCCGTGT